>JANNVO010000100.1:0-2995 GCA_031414475.1 Rickettsiales bacterium | reverse complement strand
TGCCGCCAGCCGTCCGGCAGCCTGACCAATAGCATTCTTAATCTGACCATCATTAGTAACCACTACTTCCCTAGATTCGTCTTCCGACCATAGTTTTTCAAATGATTCTACATCAACAATGTTTGCACTCATTCCGACGGTCATCTTGTCGCCGCGCGATGACTGCGAAAGTTTTATCAAGCCGTCAATAAGAGTCGTTCCAGTTGAGACGTCGACAGGCTTGTTTTTGATAATATCAAGCTGGGTGAGGCTAAATACGACTATGTATTTAACGTTCAGTGCTTTTCCAAGCCTTCTCGCATTCTCGGCATCATTTAACCCGGATGATTGAAAGCCGATTTCTTTTAATGTTGACTCAATTAAAGACCTGTCCGCTACGCGATATCCCTTTCGAAGTAGGGTTTTGTCTGCCTGTTGGGCTATGGTCTTCGTGAATGAGCTTTTGTCTGCTCCCTTGTAAGCGTCGAGATCGACAACCGATGCTATGACTTCGATATTATTGTTCTTGAACGTTACACCTTCAGTGCCCGTCGGAATATTATCATTGGAATCGACGAACGTCTTTGAGCTTGTGCCTGCGGGTGGTGGCGAAGTAGCGCAACCTGTGACCAGCAGTGTCAGCAATAAAGCACTGAGGTAAAGACCAATGGTTACCGTGAGATACTGAGGTGTCTTGATAGGTGTCATGTGGTAGTGAGCTTTAGGTCACCAAGAGCCGTTTAAGAGTCCGACAATGGCTCGCGCGCACGCTATTCAGCGGAATTGCGCAACGATGGAGCGGCCGTGAAAACATTTTAAAACCTATGTTGTGAGCTACTCAGATGCAAGACATTCCGCAGCCGAGAGGACAGTTCGGAAACGTAACACCGTGCCCTGTGCGGCGGTGGGTGAACGGGTGACTGCCAAAAGGCGTTTTCCGTAGCTCCGCTGAAACTCCAAAGCCGCTAATAGGCCGAGCCATTCTCACACTATGGCGCTCACTTATTGAACACTACACCAGGAGCGAGCGTAGCTGTTCCAGAGCCGAGCGGGCGCTATCCGCGTCCTTCTGAGTGAGGGCCTTCAGGGCCTCATCGACGAGTTTGAGCGCTTGGGCCAATGGATTTCTTGGTTTGGAGGCCTTTCGTTTGGGGCTTTGAAATGAAGCGGCCGCCGCGCGCACGCTCTTCGCCGTCACGGCTCCGTCGCCAGCGGTTTCGAGTGCCGACTTCCACGCCTTGACCTGCTCTTCCGGCTCTAAACCGAGGAGTGGTCGGACCTGGGCCTCGTTTTCGGGTCGCCGGGATTTATCCCCAATTGGGGACAAACGGTCCACCACCTCGGCGGCCCCAATCAGCCGGTATGCCTGAGATTTCGCATATTGCCATCGGGTTCGGCAGTACGCTTCAAACGTCCCATGTTCCGCGCGGTAGAGCTTGTTCTTCTGAATCGTGGCGAGGGCGCGACCCACCTCGACAAACGTTTCCCAGCCCTGGGTGATGACGGTTTCGCACTTTTTGAGTTCGCGCTTCTCATCGGAACTCAACAGTTCAATCGCTTTGGACTCAACTTCTACTTTCACGAGTTTCGCCTTCGAGTTGGTTGCCTTGCGTGCCATGGCGAAACGCTCGCAAGGCAAACCATTCTGCGCAACCGGGATTCCCCGCATTTTTGACGCCAGGGCAGGGGAGGGCGGTAGGAAAATGATTACCGCTATCGGATTTCATGATTCCGACCGTATGAAACACTTGGGGTGATGAGGGATTCAGCCTGTGGGTTGAATCGTGCCGTTTCCCAACACGTAGTCGGCAGCTTTCTGCGCATCGCTTGCGGCTTTCACCAGCCAGGTCTTGTTGTCTTTGACCCGCAGAACGTCGAGCCAGCCCTGAAGGTAGGCCGCAGAGTTATCGAAATCGTCCTCGATGATGCCCGCACTGGCGCCCAGGAAGGCCGCTGTCATTTCGGCAACAAGCTCTTCCAGGCAGTAGGTTTTCTTGTCGTCACCGACCGCGTAGCGGCCTCGGTTCTCAGTCAAGGACTGGCGGTTTAGGCGCTTTTCGTGGCCTGTCGCGTGCGCGGCCTCATGGAAAACGGTCTTCCAATAGCGCCATTCTGCTCGAAAAGTCTCCCTGGAGGGCATTTCAATGGTGTCAGTCTCCGGCTTGTAGTGCGGATACGAATGCCGACCTTCGTGAATGACGGGAGGGCAGGGCATCCCGGCTATGATGCGCCGGGCGTTGTCGGACATGGCACTTTCGGTGAAGGTCTCGGCCTTGGGAACTTCCGGGAATTGGATACCGTCAATCTGGCACGCGTTAAAGACCGTGTAGAGCTTCAGGAACTTCCGTTTCTCAGGTTCCTGACCTTCGCCAGGTGGTGGCGATTCTGCGGCTTCCTTTGACCAGGTGCCGACTTTGATGACGGGGAACCCCTTTTCGCCTTTTCGAACATTTCCGCCCAGTTCCGTGGCCTGGATGTACGTCAGGAAATGAGGCGATTGGAATTCCTGTGACGCGAGCAGGAATACGTTGATTCCGCTGTAGCGCTTGCCGGTTGAGAAATTTCGCGGAAACCCCACCCGAGCAATCGACGGCGACTGCCAGGGAACAACACCGCTTTCAATCTTCTCGATTATCCGGCTCGTAATGGCTTCGTAGGCGTCAAACCGTTCCCGTTCACGGGTTTTCGGCAAACTCGCTGAATCCACTGCATGGGTCTGCTCCGATTCCCGACCCCTTTCCATCCTTTCCATCGAACCAGTCCTCCCAGGCTGGAGACGTTACCACTTTCACGAGCTTGATAAAAGGGGGCCGCTGTAAAAACGTTGAGTGGTAGTCGGACTTTGTCCCCAATTGGGGACAAATCGGCGAACACCCAAGGAGCGGCAGGGCAGGGGAGGGCGTGAAAATGAATGCCGCTATCTGATTTCAAAATCCGACCCGACTGAACGCAATTGGTTGTTGTGCGACAGCGGTTGTGGCACGCGTTGCGTAAACCTGTCGCCATTCGGAATGGG
>JANNVO010000099.1:0-1645 GCA_031414475.1 Rickettsiales bacterium | reverse complement strand
TTCATCCCCCTTGCGATCCTGTCCGTGGTGTCCTTTGCGGTCGAGGGGATCATCTTGGGCAAATACGGGCGCGGCGGGCTGGACCCGTTGCAACTGTTGCTGGGATCGGCGGTGGTGGCGGTTCTGCTGACCGCGCCCATCGCCTGGGCGACGGGCACGCTGCGGCTGCCTCAGGGATCTTTCGGCGCGGCGGAATGGGCCATCGTCGGATCGGCGGTTGCCAACACGGCGGCCTATGCCGGGTATTTCTGGATCGTGGGCCGCGCCGGCCCGGTCTTTGCCGCGCAGGGGGCGTATATGGTGACTGGCTTTGGCGTCGTCTGGTCCATCTTGCTACTGGGTGAGGTTTATTCACCTTGGGTTTGGGCTGGGATGGTGGTCATCCTGGCCGGAATGACCCAAGTTCTGCCCAAGCCGAAACTGGCTACTGCAGCACAGTAAAACGGCGGAGTTCGTCAGCGCAGACAGGTTCCGAGTTATCTGCTCTTGAAACTCTGGATATATGCCCTTAGGGCGAAAAACGCTTGTTAAACTGGAAAAAATAAGGTGATCCTGACATCAGACGGTAGGCCACTTGGGGAATGTCGGCCAGATGGCTGAACCAAGGGAGGGCCGGATGGCACAAGGACCCACAATCGACGCCATTTCGGGCTTGGACATGGGGCGGTTTTTCGCCCTGCTCAAGGCTGAGACTGACCAGTTTCACCGCAATCGACCAAAGTCCGCAGCACTTCTGGAACGCGCGCGTAAAGTCATGCCCGATGGCGTTCCGATGGCTTGGATGGTCGGGCTTTACGACCATTTACCGCCCTTCTTCACCGGTGGTCAGGGGGCTCGGCTGATCGACGCCGATGGGCATTCCTATATCGATTTCAATCTGTGCGATCTGTCGAATACCGTAGGCTACGGCGATACGGCGGCTGCGCGCGCGCTTACCCGCACGGCCATGGGTGGGCCGCAAGCCCTGCTTCCGACAGAAGCGTCGATTACGCTGGCAGAACGTCTTGCCGAACGCACCGGCATGCCATTCTGGCAACACACGGTCTCGGCCTCTTCGGCCATTACCGAAGTTTTTCGGATTGCCCGCGTGATGACAGCCAAGCCGAAAGTCGTGATGTTCCACGGCGGCTACCACGGCCATATCGACCAGACCATGGTCGTGCCCGGCGCGGACGGAGAGGCCGAGGCCTATTCGCTTGGCCTCGCGCCAAACCTGACGCGCGACACCAACCCCTTGCCGTTCAACGATCTGGATGCTTTGCGCAAGGCATTGGCACCCGGTGATGTCGGGGTGGTGATCGCCGAACCCGCGATGACCAATTGCGGTCTGGTGCTTCCCGATCCCGGTTTTCTTGAAGAGGCCTGCCGCCTGTCGCGCGCCGCCGGCGCCATCTTCGTTCTGGACGAAACCCATACCTGGCAAATGGCCTATGGCGGGTTCAAGCGGCAGATGCGACTGGAGTGCGATGTGATGATCCTTGGCAAGGGTCTGGGAAGCGGGATTGCCCTGGGGCTTTACGGTATGACTGAACCGATTGCCGAATGGCTTGCGGCCCATCATGACGGCAGCGCAAGTGGGCAGATGGGTATCGCCACCGGCGGCACCCTTTACGGCAACCCGCTGTCTACTGCCGCAGCGCTTGCG
>JANNVO010000098.1:0-16297 GCA_031414475.1 Rickettsiales bacterium | reverse complement strand
GATGATAAAAATCCTGCTGGGTATGTCATAGAAACTAATAAGGAAGTGATGGTCTGCTACCATGGAACTCAATTTGGCAAACTAAAAACTTCTGGCGGCAAAGAACTGTTGCACGATCTACAAATATATAGATCTAAGATGGATTTTGGAGGTGAAAAGGTTTTAGTTCATACTGGATTTAAAAAAGAATATGAAGCTTCAAAGAAAAGTCTATACGAAGCGCTTGCCAAAACTGATACCCAAACAAAAAAAGTGCATATGTCTGGGCATAGTCTTGGTGGCGCTGTAGCTCAAATTGCTGCGCTAGATGCCACTACTAACAAGGATAAAACGCCCCCAATAAAAATATCTGGTGTAACTACTTTTGGAGGTCCAAGAGTATTTTCTAAAAACGCCGCTGTTTTATATAACGAAAAATTAGGCCAGAAGACCTTACGAATTAAGCAAGATAAGGATCCGGTACCAAGTATAATACCCAAAGGGCCTTACCACCATGTTGGTAAGAAAATTACACTTAGCACTGAGGGAAAAGGAATTCATGCAAGTGCTATATACCTTAAAATAACAAACAAATTAAGCAACACACATGTAGATACTGCAAGGTCATCTGAATCAATGATTTATGCTGGTAAAAAGCAACCAAAATCAGCTAGAGAAATAATTGAGGCAATTGAAATAGCAGGGGTTCCAATAGAGAGTTATGTAGCTTGCGTAAAGAAGATGACAAGAGCAGCACTTGTTTTTTCACGGCATGTGAGTTCAGAACTAAGAAACAAATTTACAACCGAAGTAAAAGCTGTAAATCTACAAGCCAAACCAATAAAAACAAAGTCTACTAGTAAAGTAGAAATAATAAGATAATCTAAACTAATGGATAACATAAAAATTATAGTCATTAATGTCGAAGAGAAAAAACAAGAGACCAAACAAATCCCTATAAATTAGGATTTGAGCTTGATATAACTAGCTCTTGCTGAATATCTTGCTTATCAAGTTAAAACTGCTTTGATGACTCGCTTTTTGTTGTCATTGGATTATTTCATGTGCTATCATTTGGTAGTTGAATTTATAATCATATAAGAAATTTAGTTATGCAAGAGTTTGATTTGGTGGTTATTGGTGGCGGTCCTGGTGGCTATACTGGAGCTATAAGGGCCGCGCAACTTGGAATGAAAGTAGCATGCGTTGAAAAACGTAAGACTCTGGGAGGAACTTGTCTAAATGTTGGTTGTATACCATCCAAGGCACTATTGAATTTCTCGGAAAAATACGAAGACGCTAGAGAACATTTTGCAGACATAGGAATCAATACAAATGTAAAGCTTGATTTGGAAAAGATGTTAGCCAAAAAAAACAAAGTTGTAGATGACTTATGTAAAGGCATTGAGTCCCTTTTTGTCAAAAATAAAATTACTAAACTTGTTGGTACTGGCAAAATTCTTGACCAAAATACCATCGAAATAACCAATGGATCTAGTGTTGAAAAAATTAAAGCAAAAAACATTTTAATTGCTACCGGTTCAGAAGTTATTGATATCGATGGTGTAATAGTTGATGAGAAATCAATAGTCTCTTCGACCGGAGCCTTATCATTAAAAAAAGTACCAAAAGAACTTGTCGTAATTGGTGGTGGATATATAGGTCTCGAGCTCGGTTCTGTTTGGAGAAGGTTAGGTAGTAAAGTAACTGTTGTAGAATTCGCTGATCGTATTGTTCCAGCTCTTGATGGCGAAATTGGTAAGTCATTCCACAAAATTTTAGAGAAACAAGGCTTTAACTTCATACTAAATACTAAGGTTCTCAAAGCAGAAAAAAAGGGGGATGGTATCACCATAACCCTAAGCGGAGTTAGCGACTCAAAACAATCTCAAATATCTTGTGATGTAGTGCTTGTCTCAGTTGGCAGAAGGCCGAATACTGATGGCCTTGGCTTGAAAGAAGCCGGAATTGTTTTGGACGAGCGTTCTAGAATTAACGTAAATAATCATTTTCAAACAAATATCTCAAATATCTATGCTATTGGCGATGTGATTAAGGGACCTATGCTAGCGCACAAAGCCGAAGAAGAAGCTATAGCAGCCGTTGAAATTATGAATGGACAGGCTGGACATGTAAATTATAAGCTTATACCTGGTGTAGTTTATACTCACCCCGAAGTAGCCTCAGTCGGCGAAACAGAGGAAGAGTTGAAGAAAAACGGTGTTGATTATAAAGTTGGCAAATTCCCATTTTTAGCTAACTCGCGCGCTAGAAGCGTGGGTGATACTGATGGTATGGTTAAGCTCCTTGCCTGTGCAAAAACTGACCGCATCCTCGGAGCTCATATTATTGGACCAGATGCTGGGACGCTAATTGGCGAGGTTGTAGCTTATATGGGATTTGGTGCCGCTTCTGAAGACATAGCAAGAACTTGCCATGCACATCCAACTTTAAACGAAGCAATAAAAGAAGCCGCTCTTGCGATTGATAAAAGGACGATAAATTTATAATTTGTATGACAAAAGAAGGAAGGCGAAGAGTCGAGAATTTAACTAGTTTCTATATAATTAACCTGAGTTTAATGTAAGAAACACGTACATATTTCGTTATATTTTTGCTGCAAATTCAGGTTAATTAGTTAAACCATATTTACGACTTCTATAAAAATTCTATTTGAAAAGCGTCCTTTGCCTATGTTATGCTTAATATAGACTTCTATCTAAACATATTTTTGAGTAACCAAGCTAGCACATGAAGGACTAGATCCAAGACATAAGTACATAAAAAAATCCACTTAGAATACAAGCTAAGGACTACCAAAAAGTAATGTTTTACATATGAGTCTGCTTAGTAACAACAAATGGGAGAGGCTATTATGGAAAATGAAGATAAGAGAGAATTCTACGTTGTTGCAGTCGGTCAAAGAAACGCTACAATTTTTCCAGATCCTTCAGAACCAGGAGCTGTAGCAGATAATCGAGGAAAATTTGGTTTTGGAAAATTCGAAACACAATATCAACTTAATTCAGATGAGTTTAATGCAGCTCTAAACAGCTTTGCTGCACAGTTGCTCGGAGATGGAGTGCATCTGGTGTCTGTTGATTTGTTTTAGATCCACTAAAAGTCATCCTGAACTTGTTTTCAGGATGACTAGAAATAGTACCTCAGTTCGAGATAAGAATTGAATAAATTCTCATCCCTAATTGGCTTATAGTGGGTTTGACTTTTGTCATGCTCCCTATATCTCACGCGCCATGACGACGATGTTTATACCCTATCATTCTGCTAAAACTATAACTAAAAGCTCTCTGCTTTTGCTAAATTCCACAAATCAGCGTATATGCTGTTAGAATTTTTATCTAATAATTCCCCTTTATGAAGCTGCGGGTATATAGTAGCAAAACTCTGGCTAGTACTTGTATCAATATATCGTCTGATGTGTGCCGGATCAAGTTGATCTGGATCATCTATACCAAGAGCACCAACCAACTCGCAGAATGAATGTATCGTTCTCTTTTGGAAATTAGCTACTCGTACCGACTTATCCTTTACATCTAACATAGACCAACGATGCTTGTTTTGAGTAGCAATACCAGTAGGACATCTATCTGTATTACAGCTAAGTGATTGAAGGCATCCAAGTGCAAACATCATTGCCCTTGCCATACTACAAGCATCAGCACCAAGAGCAATTTTAGTAACCATATCATAACCGGTAGCAATTTTTCCACTGGCAATTAATTTTATATCGTCTCGCAGATTCGCCCCGATAAGGCAGTTATGGACAAATGTTATGGACTCATTTATAGGGGTACCAATACGATTGGTAAAAGTAACTGGAGCAGCACCAGTTCCACCTTCAGCACCATCAACTGTTATAAAATCAGGTCTTATTCCAGTTTCAATCATAGCTTTGCATATGGCCATGAATTCGGTCTTATGCCCCAAACATAGCTTAAAACCAATCGGTTTTCCACCGGTGATTTTACGTAATCTTGCAACAAACTCCATAAGTCCAATTGGTGTAGAAAACTCTGAATGCATAGGCGGAGAAATAGCATCTTTACCAGGCTCAAGCATACGAATTTTTGCTATTTCCTCAGTCACTTTTGCTGCAGGTAATATGCCACCATGCGCTGGTTTTGCTCCTTGAGATAATTTGATCTCAATCATTTTTATAACGTCATTCTTAGCAATTTGTTCAAATGAATCTTGATCAAATCGTCCATCTTGGTAGCGACAGCCAAAATAGGCTGTTCCTATTTGCCAAACTAAATCCCCTCCATTCTCTAGATGATATGAGCTAACCCCCCCCTCACCGGTACTATGAGCAAATTTACCAATTTTAGCCCCTTTATTCAGAGCCCTAATAGCATTTGGGCTAATTGATCCAAAACTCATACCTGATATATTTAATCGTGATGCATCGTAAGGTTTTGCACAATCTGATCCACCTATTAAAATTCTAGTTTTATCATTAGGTACTGTTTTAGGAGCAAGCGAGTGATAAGAAAAAACATACCCAACGCTAGTAAGGTCATTTTTTGTACCAAAAGCAATTGTTTCACGGACTCCTTTAGCTTTTTGGTACACTAGGGATCTGATTTCTCGCGAATAAGGAGTCCCGCTACTGTCAGTTTCAATGTAATATTGTTGAATCTCTGGTCTAATAAACTCGAGTATATACCTCAAATGACCAATTACAGGATAATTTCGAAGTACTGTATGGCTTACAGACATTATGTCATGTATTCCAATTAAGATATAGGGAATTATAATAAATAAAGCATAGATAACAGGAGGCCAAAATTGGTAAATAATGAATACCAATAAGGAACTAACTACAGAAATAGTATAATATAACCAGCGCATATATTCACCTAGATTGAATTTCTGCCATGATTATACAACTTATACTAGCGTCAATTAAACTTATTATTCTTTGGGAAGCCTGAAGGCGGTATTTTTCCAATACTACCGCGTTTTGCGCGCCACGCCATTATTTCTTTTTCCAGTCTCACCTTAGATCCAAGACTCCAAGCCAACCCTTCATTTGAATCAAAAGTTTTAACGTCACCAAGTTTGGCATCACGGTATTTTTGTAAAGTCACTCCCTGACCACGCTTCATTTCTGGAATTTCTTCAATAGCAAAAACCAGTAATTTTCTATTTGTACCAATAACCGCCACCATATCACCACCACTAACAGAAGTACAAACTACACACCTATCATCACCACTTACTTGCATAATTTGTTTGCCATTTTTAGTCGAAGCAACAGCATCGTCGCTATTAATTATAAAACCCTTCCCTTTAGTTGATGCTAGCAATAGCTTCTCTCCTGGTAGGTATGGAATAATGTTAACCACGTCATGATTATCAATATCAACCATCAGCTTTATTGATTCGCCATGACCTTTGCCTCTAGCAAAATTATCACCAAGTACTGTGAAAAACTTACCACCAGCAGAGCATATTAATACGCTGCTAGTAGTATAAGTTTCAACGATAAATGCTTCTGCATCACCTTCTTTAAATTTAATGCCAGATAAATCTAAACCATGCCCCTTCATAGATCTAATCCAGCCCATTTTCGAACATATAACTGTGATTGGCTCTTTTTCAATAAATGCTGAAATGTCAATTATTTGCGCACTCATTTCCACTTTCTCAAAATTTGTTCTGCGAGCACCCAATAGGGTGTCTAGGCTAAACTTTTTTTGAATAGTAGCAATATCAGTTTTGATAAGCTTCCACAATTGGCGTGGATTTTCTAGAATTTGACATAGTTGAGCATGCTGTTTTTTAAGCGATTCGTGCTCAGCATTTATTTGCTCTTCTTCTAGTTTTCTTAGGGCACGTAGTTTTATATTGAGTATAGATTCTGCTTGATTATCGTTGATGGAAAACTTGCTCATCAACTCTTTTTTTGGATTATCTTCTTCTCTGATAATTCGGATTACTTCATCAATATTTAAGTAAGCCACTTTTAAAGCGTGTAAGACCTCTAACCTTTCATCTATTCTAGCAATTTGATATTTAGTTCTTCTAGTTATTATTTCCCGGCGGAATTCTATGAATTCTTGAAGAACCTGCAATATATTCATCACCTTCGGCGCTCCGCTTGAACTCAAAACATTAAGATTCAAGTGAATTCTAGATTCCAATTCAGTAAGTTTAAACAAAGATTCCATTATAATCTCAGGAGAACACCCTCGACCTTTAGGTTCAATAACTATTCTAATCGTCTCTGCAGATTCGTCTCTGATATTACTAATTAGAGGAATTTTTTTGTCCATTAATAATGATGCGATTTGTTCAATCAATCTTGATTTTTGAACTTGATATGGAATTTCAGTAATAACTATTTGATATAGTCCATGACTGAAGCTTTCTTTTTCCCATTTTGCCCTTACTCTAAAACTACCTCTACCAGTTTCATAAGCAGCATCAATAGTATGTTTGCTGTCAATAATAGTGCCACCAGTTGGGAAATCTGGCCCTTTAATAAATTGAAGAACATCTGCGCAAGTAGCTTTTGGGTTATCAATCAAATGCATCAAAGCATCACATAACTCATGTAAATTATGTGGCGGAATGCTGGTCGCCATTCCTACAGCTATACCTTCAGAACCATTTGCCAGCAAATTAGGGAACTGCGCAGGCATTAGTACAGGCTCTGTATCAGAGTCGTCATACGTTAGACGAAAATCAACAGTATCTTTATCAAGATCCTCCATTAATAGTATGCATATCTCTGTCATTCTTGATTCAGTATAACGCATAGCAGCTGCATTATCTCCATCAACAGAACCAAAATTTCCCTGTCCGTCAATAAGCGGATAACGGAGAGAGAAGACCTGAGCTAATCGAACAAGTGTATCGTAAACAGCCGTATCTCCGTGTGGATGATATTTACCAATTACATCGCCTACTACTCTAGCACATTTTTTATAGCCGGAACTTGGATCAAGTTTCAGTTTCATCATGGCATACAATAGCCTTCTATGCACTGGTTTTAAACCATCACGGACATCTGGCAATGATCTTGACATAATAGTTGAAAGTGCGTAAGAAAGATAACGCTCAGATATTGCACTACCAAAATCAACATTTTCAACATTTGGATCTTCAATGGTCATTATAGCTACTTAATTCTATATATTTGATAGGCCAGGTTACCACTAAACGATACTAATAGTCAAATCTCCAATTAATACCAAGGGAAGTGTTTCCTTCCTGTTTTGTTACATTCTCTATAGAAATCTTTGGCGTAATTTGTACTTCTATTCTCAGTTTAGTAGTATCTGCTTGCCTACCGCGCTCTACTTCAAAATAAATCTTATCAGTTAGGTATTTTCCAAGTCCAATTGAAGTTTTTTCTGGATTTGCTTCGTCAGTTTTGAAATTTATATCGTCTACTCCAAGGAGTTTGCGCCCAAAACCAAAAGGATCAAGACCTCCCCCATGCCCCGAAAGCCTTCTTACACCATCAGCTAATTGCAGAGCTTGGAAAGTTGAGATATCCTCTGTATTTGCACCAAATAATAAAAACGATAGCGCTCTTTCTTCACTCATCGCTGGTGTTGATTCTATAGCAAGATGTGGATTAACAATTGGACCAGATAGTATTAATCGTATTTCCGTGCCACTACTAACATACACGCCGATAATATTTAGAAATGGCGATGGCGATAAAGGTCCATCAAAAATAAGCTCACCCTTTTTTATGGTTAAAATCTTGCCAAATTCTTGATACCTACCTCGAACAGTGTTAAGTATTCCTTTAACAATCGGTAGATTATTATCACCGCTTATTTTTAAATTACCGTTCAACCTAGTGTCTACCCCCCAACCTCGAATAAACACTTTATCTGTTGTAACAAGGTCTATATTAAATTTTAATGGATAACTAAACTTATTCTGTTCAATGACTGCTTCTTTAGTATTTAATTCTGGAATCTTCTCCTTAAAACGTTCTGGTATCTTGATTTCAAATGGTCCTAAAGTTAACTGCCCCTTGGCTGTTGCTTCTGTTTTATCTCCATGAATTAAAATGTTTCCATTTACTTCACCATGCATATAAGGGGTATTGATTGGGTTAAATTTTTTACTCTTCATGTCAAAGCTAAAAGCATATTGCTCAGTCAGAGACACTCTACCATCCCCTTGCAAACTGTTACCAAACCTGTCTTTAGCCGATATTTCAGAGAAATTAATAAGCTTACCATTTGCTTTGATAGTACTAGAAATATCTTTTAGCTTTATACCATACTGTTTATAGTCATACTTAGCATTGCTTAGCTTGAGCTGACCACTAAGGTACGGATCATTTATAGCACCTTGCACTTTTATGGTACCATTGAGTCTGCCAACAATTTTGTGTCCTGGCATTGTTAACAGTGGCTCGATTGGTACATTTTTAAGCAAGGCGCTCACCAACATAGAGCTGCCATCAATACTTGCATCTACATTAAGTAAACCATCATCGATTTTTAGATTATCTACCTTGAGCGTCTTTTTATCACCAATAACTAGGGGAACTTTACTTGAACTCTTTATCTGAGAACTCCCAATGGTACCCCCAATGCTATTGATCACAAACTCAATTGGCACAGATAAAGGGTTAATATTTTTCTTATAGATTGATTTAAATACGCTGTCGAAACTTAGATTAATAGGAAGTGATTGCTTTGAAAGAACATTGCCTTTAACATTTATATCTTCGTTTTGTAACTGGGCATCAATTTTCACCTCATCAAGTATAAAATCACTTATATTTAAGGCTTTAAATAGAAAGCTTAAGTTAGAAAACTTCCCTTGCCACAAATCAGGAGAGCTTAAATTTATATCAACAGTATCAAAGCTAAGTACGTTACTAGATAAGTCACTAACTTGGCCCTTTAAAGACAGTTGTTGCTTTAAATTATCAGTTGATGAAAAAACCGCTTCTATGTTCATTGCACCACTATGTATAAATGGAAAATATTTTACCACTTCTATCAACTTCTTATCTACTACTGAGATTTTACCAGTCAAGATAAGGCTACTCAAATCAAGTGTTAAATTAGCTGTTTTCTCAGAATCAATTCCTTTTGTTACAAAATTTGACAAAAGGAATTTGTTGTTTTTATAGGCTATATCCCCAGTCGCGTTCATTGTTTCATAGTCCAATTTTATCGTCCCCTCAGCACTACTCTCAGATAACAAAAACCCTACATCGTAAACTAATGGGGATAGATCAAGATCTATGCTGCCTGTTGCAATAATTTGCGGATTCTTTGCTGTGCCAGTAATTTTTATTTCACCTTTTGAGTTACCTATAGACTCCTGCAAGTATGGAGCTAACAGCTGTTTTAGAAAATTTGATTGATGATTAACTTCACCCTTAATTATATTGTGTTTCTGGTCGATAAATAATTTACCAGTAACATTAGCGATTTCGGAACTAAACTTTGAATATTTGATATCCACCTGCTCCTGATTGTGATCATATGATCCTAGCATTTCAAAGGAGCTATCTTTTTCCAAAGATAGTTTGCCATTAGTTGTAAAGACTAATTGTTGCTTTGAGTTATTATACTCAAGGTGAGAATTCAAAGAAAAAGAAAGTGGTTTGCTAAGGCCAGTTAATGCAGGAGCAAGATTAACTTGATTGAAGCTTACCTTTCTAATAATGATATCAGGATTAAAGAACCCGCTGGATTCAGTTGTATACCCTAGTATTTGCGGAACTTTATTCACCGTTAACTCTTCTGCAGAAATTGACCAGAAAGTTACTTCCCAAAGAGAAAAAAGCGAAGGTAGGATATTAATTTGAAGATTTTTTAAAGAGCCAACTTCTCCTGTTTTATCATGCACTGAAAGAAAATCTACATCTGCAATAAGGGGGAAAGATATATTTATATTATCAATTTTTGTAATTAACCCAAATTTGTTTTTAAAAACATCAACTACAGTTTGTGCCATGAGTGTTTTGGCGTGATCTGTTTTTAGCCAGATAGCGCCAGCAATTATTATCACCTTAAGCAACAATAATAATACTATTAAAATTTTCCAAAAACTTTTCATATTACATAACTAAAACGATTGCCCAATACCAAAATATAATTGGTAAGACTTATCCACAAATTTCCTACGCTTCAGCGGAAAGCCAACATCAAACCTTAACGGCCCGAAATTAGTCAGATACCTAACTCCTAGGCCCGTTCCTTGTAGAAGCCTTTTCTTAAAGTGCGGTGTTAATGAACTATAAGCAAAGCCGCTATCCAGAAAACCAACTATACCTATAGTATCATTCATTTTTAACCTCAGTTCGATAGTCGTTTCAACAAACGACCTGCCACCTGTAGGACGATTGTTACTATCTAAGCTACTTGCAAATTGATAAGCATATCCCCTGAGTGAATTATTACCTCCCACGTAAAACCTCTCTGTTTCAGGTATTGGTGATTTTGTTCCCATTATAGTTCCTGTTGCCGCCCTCAGAGCCAACACTGGATTTAGTTTGCTCTTGGCTACGAAATATGTTGAAGCAGAAATTTGGGTTTTAAAGAATGGTTTTTCTTTTGAATCCATGTAAAAATATGGTGCGGTTTCGAACTCAAAAAGGCGCCCCTTTTTTGAATCAAGTATATTATCTCGAGTATCATGTGTAATAAACAAGGGAGTTGATACCAAAGAATAACGTTGATTACTAGTAGTATTTCTCTCAAATCTCTTGACCACTGCATGAGAAAATTTAGTTCCGATTCCACCACTCCATTTTTCTGAAAATTCTCTTTCTAAATAGCCGGATACAGAACCTTCTTTACTTGCAAATGCCTTTAATTTTTTGTTTTCAAATTTAGTGCCCAACCTCAGAGTCTGATCATCTCGTTTAAAAAATGGCTTTGTATAATCCAGTTCAAAAATCTGTTCTTTCTGATTTCCCAAGATATCCGTTTTCACTTCTTCACCTGAACCAAAGAAGTTTCTGTGCTCCCAACCGATCGTTGCACCAAGCCCTATATCTGTTTCGTATCCTATCCCAGCTTTTAGGCTTCGAGCTTTGCGCTCAGTTAAGTTAAAACCAATTGGTACCAATCCGTCTTTATTTACATATTCTGGAATTATCGGGGTTGTTGAAGAAAATAATCCACTTTTTTGTAAAAAACCCCTTGATTCAGCTATAATGGTACGTCTAATACACTGACCATCTAAGAGTTTGACTAATTTTCTTACATATTCAGCTTTTATAGTTTTCAAACCAATAAATTCAACTTTCTCAAGTTTAGTAGATGGCCCAGCTTCAATTAAAAACCTGATCTTAACCTCATGATTTGCGTGATCTATTTCTGCTTCGTGGTTGACTGATAGCGATAATATACAGTTTTTATTTTCTAAATATTCTATTATTTTTTTTTCTGCATCTAGAACATTCTTTGCAATAGCGTAGTCGCCAATTTTTACCCCGATTTTATCGATTTTTAGCACGTTAACATTTTGATTGCTCGTATCCGTAAAAACAATTGATAGAGCAGAAATTTTATAACGCTGTCCAGCAATAATATTGAATATTATTGCATTATTAGTTTCACCAGGAATTTCAACATCAATGGTGTGAGCATAATAACCCTTGGAACGCAGCAACTTGGAGAATGATTTTTTGGCTTCGCTTTCCCAATAGGCTTTTTGATCGGTAGTTTTATATATTTTTGCAGTTTGTTCCATTTCTTTTGCAAGTGCATCTAGATATTTCTTAAGCCACAATTTAGAATCCAACTTGATTACAAAATGTAAATCTTTTTTTTCAGCAGCAATGGATGACGGAATACAGGTAAAGATGAAAAAGAGGTAAAAAAGTGTGACAAGTATTGTTCTAGATTTGCTCATATCACCATAAGTGCAGCTATTGATTATTTAAAATGCGATTTTAGAATAAGTCAGCTTTCCTAAAAGCTTTCATAATCTTGATGATATTAGTTAGATTAGTAAAGAAAATTATCCAAATTACATCTGCGTTTTAACAAAAAGGTTATAACGCCAGTTTTGGACGGCATGTTATAACGCTAATTCTGGATAAGAAATATGAATTTTAAAGCTAAGCCTCAACAAATCGATCAAACCCCTCAATTAACAAAGCCCCTCTAACACCAGTCATATTCTGGTTAAGGCTGTATATATCAGCAATTCTCTTGCTTAACCCTGGATCAAGTTTATTTTTCGACCGAAGAGTCATATCAAACGTTTTTGGCGTTTTATTATTATTTTCAAAATGAATTAAACCATCTATTTGCATGGAATTTTCATCAAAGTCAACATTAAAAATAAACCTTAAATAATGTTCTCTACTACGATCTATTTTTACTTCTTGCTCCATTACTTTTTGGCCATTATAGAATGGTATAAAAACAGAATGCCATTTATAATTATTATTATCATCTTGAGCAAATGGAGTTAGAAGTTCCTTAATATTTTGATATTCTGTAGCCAATTTTTTGATCTCGTCATTATCACCAAATAAGCTTATTATACTATTAAGACTTTTTGCAGCAGCGCTGTATTGCCCCAAGCTGGGTTGTTTTAACTTAGAAAGCGAGCCAGTCAAACTACGATCAATGATAGGGGAGGCATCCTCATGTTCAGATTCTTCGGATAACTTAGCTTCTGAATTGTCTGTGATTCTTTTTTCTAGCTTTGCAAATGGAACAAGCAACTTACTTGAATTCTCAAATAGCTGATTTGTATTAAAAGTATCAGGAGTTTGAACTGATCTTGTTCCCTTATTATCACCGCTTATCAGATTGTTATTCTTCTGTTCCTGTAATATAGGAAGTTCAACTGCCCCTGTTTTTTGTCCACTTGATTGAGAAATTGATATTACAGAAGTGGTTTTTGTAGGAGCAAATTGCAGATTTTGGCTGTCAGTAGTTTTTTCAGACGCTATTGGATTATTTGAAAAAAGAGCGGCAAGATTTTTTACAGACGAATCGAAATTACTAACTTTAAAAACAAAATCAGCAACAGCTTTAGTAACATCCTTGCCAATTGGTTGATTATCAAGACTAGTCATTTCAAGAACTAATTTTTGCCCTACAGGCATTTTTGTCCCCTGAGTAGAAATAATGCCAAAAGCGGTTCTAATTAATTGCTCCCCTTCTTTTCCATTACCACTAACAACCCCATTGAAAGTGAAGGCAGCTGTTGAAGACTGATTACTAAACACTACATTAGCTGCTACCGGTAGCTTTGGATTATTCTGCTCAACTGCATGACTAATTACCTTAAACAAAGCTGATGATTTATCTATACCAGTTAAATTTAGATACGACACTAGGCCAGAAATAACCTTGGGCATATTTCCAACATTTTTAATAGTCACGTAGCTTTCAACCAGTTGTGTATCGGATATTTTATTTTGCGATGTTTGAGTATGGCGGACAGACCCTAATTTCAACAATTCGTCTGAATCAATTTTTTTATCATTTATACTTAAAATACTACCACTAACTTCACCACGCACGTTTGAGAGTTTAAAACTCACGCTGTCACCACTAACTAAGTTATGTTTGTTAGGAGCAGAAAATTTACCATATGCAGTATCAAAAATTACTTCACCCTTAATACTAGTTTCAACAACAAGACCTTTTAGAGTCGAGCCAGATTGCAACTGACCTAATATTTCTATATGAGATTTCCCAACATTACTCTTTATATCTAGTGAGCTTGGTAATACTCTGATATCTTTAAAATTAATATCGTCCATTTGCAAAAATATAGTTTAAGATGATACAAAACAAACATATCATTAGGCTTTCCTTTATAGGTTTGTTTCTCAATATCATAGCAAATATCGTGCTATATAGATATTTTATGATTGAAGAGGTGGTTTTAAAACAAGTAGCTGATCATAATACTTACTTTGCTGAGATATATAAATCAAGGGTTTGGGATACTAACAGGAGTGCTATCGAAAAACTTAAAAAAACTGACTATTCCAACTTATTAACCGACGAAGACTTTATCCTATTTGCTAAACAATCATCAAATCTCCTAAAAAATATCAGTGCAGCAGTAACTCTGTATGACAAAACTGGAAAAAAACTTTTATCTAATACAAATCACAATATGGCCAATATCGATAGATATAACAGCCTAGATAGCTATGGTTTAATTCTATTGAACTTGGACAAGTATTTTTTGAAAGATTATGTTTCAACTAATGCACTAGGAGATGCTTACCGAGGAAAAACAGTCCATTCTTTGATCTCTAGATCAGTAATCACCTATGAAAATGAAAATAAAATTGAAAAATCGTTCATTATTAGTTACGTGCCGATTATCAATTCTTCTTCCGGAGATTTTAGCATAGAGGGAGTGATAGAGATTACTACTGATATCACCGAACAATGGGATAATATTACTTATCTTGAAAAACGTATATTTATTGCCTTTGTAATAGTGTTTATGGTGTTTTTCATCATAGTTATGTACAACACCAACTACGCTCAAAGAATAATTAACAAACAATTTGAAACCAATAGGGATTTGGAAGAGGCAAAGATTAAAGCAGAAACAGAAAGTTCAGCAAAAACTGAATTCTTGGCTAATATTAGCCACGAACTTAGAACGCCATTGAATGCAGTCATTGGGTTTTCAGAAATCATGATTGCTGAAACTTATGGTAAAGTAGAGAACGTGCAATATAGAGACTATATATCTGATATCAATAATTCCGGAAAACATTTGCTCAGTGTTATAAATGACATTCTTGATTTCTCTAAAGCATCTGCCGACAAGCTTCAAGTAGATAAAATTGAGCTTGATCTAAATAAGCTCGCCTCCTCGAGTATGAGGTTTGTTAAACCAAGAGCAGATGGGGCATCGATTCGACTCATTGAAGATTTTCCTTCTGAACACGTAATCATTTATGCAGACCCCAAAAGGCTCAAGCAGGCACTACTTAATTTACTCTCTAATTCAGTTAAGTTTACTCCTGCAGAAGGATCAGTCACCCTAGCAATCAGAAAAAATATTGTAAAAAAACTAGTTGTTATTTCAGTCACTGATACTGGAATTGGAATGAGCGACCAGGATATTCCAAAAGCTTTGTCTTCTTTTGGTCAAGTAGATAACAAACTAAGTAGAAAATATGAAGGAACTGGCCTTGGATTGCCCTTGACAAAAAAGCTAATTGAATTAATGAATGGAAAATTTGATCTTAAGAGCGCTCCTGGAAAAGGAACCACTGTTACTATTGAATTTGAGTACAACGAAAGTATACAGATATAATACCATTTTCACTAGACTAGTAAGCATTTTCGTATATTATGTGTCTTAATACTTTAAGTTAATCATCGACTTAGAAATGAAAAAAAACCTATTTTTGATATTATTTATATTAGTCTCGGCACAAACTGCTCTAGCAGATAATCAGAGCTTTGGCCCAATAATTCAGAGGCAATCTAAACAGATACAAGAACTCAAAAGTAAATTACAAGAGTTAGAGAAAACCGTTGAAGATCTAAAGATCGACCTTAAAAACAATGGATTATTAGCTAAAAAGACTGCTGGTGCTTCCATAGCATCTCTTAGCGCTGTCGTCGGAGAAGAGGCCGCTGAAGCTATTTTGGATCCAAATGATTCCAATAGTTTTTTTGATAAGGACCAATCAGTTGCCACAAACTCTGGAGATAAATCGCAGTATGATCTAGCTTTAGCAGCTCTGAAAGATGGAAAATTTGAAGATGCTGAGAAACAATTTGCTGATTTTATAGCTAAGTATCCGTCAAGTGGCTTGCAAAGCAATGCGACCTTTTGGTACGCAGAAACTTTTTATCGTCGAGAAATGTTTAACAAAGCTGCTGTAAATTACTTACAAAGCTATAAACAATATCCAAAAGGATCGAAAGCACCAGATTCTTTGCTTAAATTATCTTACTCTCTGGCGTCCTTGAATAAAAAGAAAGAAGCCTGTAGTATGCTGACTAAATTGGAACAAGAGTTTCCCCAAAGGCCTATAAGTTCTATAAAAAGAGCTCAGGAAGCCAAAGATAAATTCCAATGCAAATAATTTAAGTGAGCGCATAAGTGGCAGACATTCTTGATGAAGTTCTAAACGACGAGAAAGACGAAAAGCGACTGATTTTGTTTCGCAGGGCACTTCCAACGATAATAATTACTACAATATTTGTTGCTATAGCTATGACTGGCTATGGTTGGTATAGAAACAAGATAGTTGAGCATAATAAGCAAATTGGAGATATGTTTATAGACCTTGCATCAGGTGGGGTTGGTGATGTGTCGCTAACAAATAATTCCCTAGAACAATTGATCG
>JANNVO010000097.1:0-1579 GCA_031414475.1 Rickettsiales bacterium | reverse complement strand
CTCTCGGGCTCGATGCAATGAGCACCGCGGCCGGCGTTGTCGAGGTCGCAAACCTCGAAATGCTGCGAGCGACCACATCGGCGACCGTCGCCCGTGGCATTGATCCGCGTGATCACGCCCTGGTCGCTTTCGGCGGCGCCGGGCCGATGCACGCCGCTGCGATCGCCGACGCTCTCGAGATCACGCGAATAATCTGCCCGGCAGCTTGCGGCGTGCTCTCGGCGTGGGGAATCTCGGTCGCAGGACAGAGGCGTGATCGATCTCAGAGCATCGTTCGGCCGCTCGAAGAGTTCGACGAGATGGAATTGCTCGAGCTCGAATCCGAGCTTGTCTCGCCGCTCATGATCGAGCTGGATTTTGACGGCGAATGGGGCGTTGTATACGAGCTGCGGTACGCCGGGCAGGCGTTTGAGCTGCCAATCGACGCAGCGCCCGGGCAACTCGCCGAGGCATTTCACGCCACCCACGAAGAGCGATTCGGTTTCTCTGAACCAGAGGCGAGCATTGAGCTCGTGACTCTGCGCGTCAGCCTCTCTTCGCCTGGAGGCGAAGCGCGAACGCCAGCGAACGTCTCGCGATCAAGTGGCGATCGCGTTCGCAATGCGTGGTTTGGCGGCGAGTACGTCGAGACTGCGGTCGTCGGCGGATCACCGGCGCCTGGATCCACGATCACTGGCCCGGCTCTGATCGAGCAACCGCAGGCGACGATCGTCGTGCCGCCCGGCTGGAGCGCTTCGAGCGTCGAGGACGACGTCGTGCTCGACCGAGTTGTCGGAGGCTCGAAATGATCGATCCCGTGATGCTCCGCATAGCCGCAGGATCCCTCGCCGCCGCCTGTGAGGAAATGGGCGAAGTCTTGATCCGCGCAGCCCACTCGGCGAACATCAAGGAACGCCGCGACTGCTCGACCGGCTTGTTCGACGCGACCGGCCAGATGACAATGCAGGCCGAACACATTCCGGTGCATCTCGGCGCGATGCCGGCGTCAGTGACTGCCGTGGTCGAGTTCGCCCACGCCCCTGGCGACGCCTGGATCCTGAATGATCCTTTCAGCGGCGGCACCCATCTGCCCGACATCACCATCGTCACGCCGATCTTCTCGAAGGCCGGCGACCACCTCGGATTCGCAGCCTGCCGTGCCCACCACGCGGACGTCGGTGGTCGCGAGCCGGGGAGCATGCCGGCAGACAGCCGCACACTCGAAGAAGAAGGCGTCGTGATCCCGCCGACCCGTTTGGAGGCGAAGAACGAGGTAGATCAAGCGACGCTCGATGGCCTGATCAATCAGATGCGCAACCCACAGCAGCGCGCGGCAGACCTTCGCGCGCAACTCGCTGCATGCCGACGCGGCGAGGTCCGGGTGCGAGAGTTTGCCGAGCGGTACGGCCTGGCCAAGTACATCGAGGCGACCAACGCCGTACTCGATTACGCCGAACGCCTCGCCCGCGACGGCGTCACCAGCCTTCCCTCTGGCGAGTTTCTCGCCGAAGACGTCCTCGAGGCCGACGCCCACGGTCACGCTCACGACATCAAGCTCAAACTCGCCGCGCGGGTCAGCGGCGACGAAGTGGTGCTCGAC
>JANNVO010000096.1:0-3024 GCA_031414475.1 Rickettsiales bacterium | reverse complement strand
CAAACACGAATGTATACATCACCACGAAGGCAAATAGCGACCATGCAACTTGTGGTCCCAGGATAGCTGGAGAAACTGAATGTACCGTACGAATCACGCCATATGCGGTCCAAGGTTGGCGACCAATTTCAGTAACAAACCAACCAGCTAGTAGTGCAATAAATCCTGAAGGCATCATCAGCATCCAAACACCATGTAACCATCTACTATCAAATAATTTTCTACGAAAATACTGCGTAGCACTTAACCCACCAACTAATATCATTAGCATTCCTATCCCAACCATGACACGAAAACTCCAAAAAACCCAAACCACTGGAGGACGATCTTCAGGAGCAAAAGATTTAAGATTTGGAATTCGACCATCTGCTTTACCAGTCAATATAAAGCTTGCACCATTTGGAATAGTGATGCCAAATTCTGTAGTTTCTTTTTGCTGATTTGGCCAACCAAACAAATATATAGGAGCATTGGTTGTATGTTCCCAGTTACCCTCCATTGCAGCAACTTTTACTGGTTGATATTCCATAGTATTTTCGCCGTGCATATGACCGATCACAAGTTGCATCGGCGCCACTAATGCTGCCATAATGGTTGCCATACCTAGCATTATCCGGGCATGTTGTAAATGGCGTTTGTTCCACAAATAGAACGCACCTACGCCTCCAACTACAAACGTTGTTGTCAGATAAGCAGCTGTTATCATGTGAGCAAAGCGATAGGGAAAAGAGGGATTAAAAATAATTTTGAGCCAATTAGTTGGCATCAAGCGACCATCCGGTTCTATGGTAAATCCCTGAGGAGTTTGCATCCAGCTATTGGCTGATAAAATCCAGAATGCAGAGATCAAAGTACCGACTGCTACGATACATGTAGCTGTGAAGTGCATTTTCCTACTAACGCGATCCCAACCAAAAAGCATAATGCCAAGGAAAGATGCTTCAAGAAAAAAGGCCGTTAGTACTTCAAAACCAAGCAGTGGTCCAAGTACATTCGCTACACGATCAGAAAATAGTGACCAGTTAGTACCAAATTGGTAAGACATAACCACGCCAGACACAACGCCCATACCAAAAGCGACTGCAAAAATCTTTATCCAGAATTTATAGATATCACGAAAATGATTGTTGCCAGTTGCTAACCAGCGCCATTCAAGCACTGCTAAAAAGCTAGCTAGTCCTATTGTAAAAGCTGGAAATACAATGTGGAAACTAATCGTGAATGCAAATTGAATTCGGGCTAGTAAAATCGGATCAAAATCAAACATCAGATACTCCTGATTCTATAAACTGCTTTTCAGCATCCACGATGCTTTACGATGAAAGGTTAGACGTTCAATCATAAAACCAGCTACCACTTCATCACCTGCTTTCTGGGCTATTTCAAGGCATTGTTGCAAGGTTTTCTGAATCAATGCTTGATCTTCAGCTAGTTCCTTAACCATTTGTTGTGCAGAAGCATTTTCATTACCAGATTTGATGGAGGTTTTTTTGATGTAACTATCGAATGTGCCAGGAGCTTTCTCGCCAGAACCACGGATAAGCTCTGCTACTGTGTCAATTGCTTCTGCAAGATCGGTATACTGCTCCTCAAACAGCAAATGTAGCCCTTTAAAATTTGGCCCTTCAACATTCCAGTGATAATTTTGAGTCTTAAGATATAAAGCATAATTATCTGCAAGTACGGTTTTTAGGGCTTCTATTAGCTGTTTATTCGCCATGTCATCTTCTCCTAAATTTTTAAGATCGCTCAGTTTTTGTTCTCTATTAGTTTTAGCAATAGCTAGTACATAGTGTCAATAACAAAAGGACTAAAGAGTTTAATTAACCTAGCTCTATAAAGATACCCCTCTAATTTAACTTTTTGATCCAAATCAGGAGATGCTTTTACACAAGCCTAAAAAGATTTACAAAGAATAAATTTATTAAAATTAAATTTTTTTATAACTATTTAATTAATATATACATATTTATCTTGCGTATTTAGTTAATGTATGTTAATATATCTTTAAGTGGGATGGTATCACTGAATTTAACTTAACTTATTAAAGGATAAATATTATGTTTGGATCGATAATGAGAGCGACTAGCTCTTTAATCACGATAACTAGTGGACGTTTATTTGGTACAAGTGCTGATAATGCAGTTTCATCAGCAACCAATTTTGCGGAAGCAATTAAATCTGAAACAGAAGCTTTGTACAATGGCGCAAGTGCTGTAGTAAAAGTAGGATCGACAGTTTTAGCCATTGGAGCTGCAATGCTAGCTGTAGGACCTCTGGTCGGAGTTAGCGTTTCTGTAGCTGGAACACTTGGTGTTGTTAACGGTACTCTAGGCCTTTTTACACTTAGCTCAGGGACTATTGCATCAATACAAACTGTGGCAATAGAAGGAGCGGTTTTCCTTGTAAGACACTCTACACAAGCAGTTTTAGGTGGCGGTTTGGTAGGTGGAATTTATAATGGCAGAACGCTTTTAGAAGGCATTAGCGAAGCAGCTTATGCAGTTAAGAAAACAGCTGATGCAGTATCATACTTAGCTCATGCAGTAATTGATGGAACTAAAGCGGCAGTTTATACTACTGCTGGAGTAGGTCTTAAAGTTGTCGAAACACTAACTAGACTAGCAGGCTCTGATCAAGATGGATTCGGTGATAATACAACTACAGTGTTAAATGAAGTAATAGATCTTGGTAAGAATGATGCTGATCTAGGTCAAAAAA
This sequence comes from Rickettsiales bacterium, assembly GCA_031414475.1. Classification (GTDB taxonomy): domain Bacteria; phylum Pseudomonadota; class Alphaproteobacteria; order Rickettsiales; family Rickettsiaceae; genus Megaera_A. The sequence goes on along the minus strand of JANNVO010000096.1, from coordinate 303 downwards.
TAGAAAAACTATACGAGGATCAAGATGCTCTGAATAAAGCGATAGATGTTACTAATGAAGCTATCTCTAAATTAAAAGGTGATAATGAAATTACAGCAGCAGTAAAAGCTAATCAGAATATAGTTCGTAGCGAGCTACTAAAACAGCAAATTGCACTTGATATAAGAGAAGATAATCTTGCTCAACAAGAAGAAATGCTTAAAGATTGGAACGTATTAACACAAGAAGAAGTGGCTAATTATTTATTGGCCGAATCAGCCACGACCATTTAATTTTTTGGAGATCATTATGGATAATATGAAT
>JANNVO010000095.1:0-1603 GCA_031414475.1 Rickettsiales bacterium | reverse complement strand
TCGAATCCGGCGCGTTCAGCACCATCGCCGAGTTGGCTGCGTGCGAGGGGATCGCGCCGTCCTACCTGACGCGGGTGTTAAAGCTGACGCTTTTGGCGCCTGACATCGTCGAGGCGATCCTCGAAGGAAAGCAAGGGGCTCGGTTGACCCTGGTGGGGCTGATGGAGCCGTTTTCCCCAGAGTGGGAAGAGCAGCGGAAGCTGATCTGCTGACTGACTCACTCGGCCCTTTACTGCCGGTCGGGCCCTGGCGCGCGTCGCGTCGCGCTTCTGCAGACCGGTCGTTCATACATGCCGCGGCATTTTCCTTGAGGCAAGGTCAGCAATGCCGACGGTGCGGTCATTCGCCTTTGACTGGGCGCGAACCAATGGATGGCGAGCGACCATTCGCCGAAGCCACCCACAATGCGCCCGGAAAGAATGTTTGACCTCCATGCCGTTTCATACCAACGGCCCTTTCAATTGACCTGTGCCCATGCGCGCGAGGTGATTGAGGTGACGGTGTTGGGATCGTTGGCAAAGCGGTTCCATGCGGCACAGCAGGCGTCGACGATGGCGTCATAGCTGTCGAAGACGCTGATGGCGAGCCAGTTGGCGCGCAAATATTGCCAGATGTTTTCGACCGGGTTCAGTTCCGGGCTGTAGGGTGGCAAGGTCAGCAAGGAGAGATTGTCGGGGACGACGAGGGCGTTCGCGCCATGCCAGCCTGCGCCGTCGAGGATGAGCACGGCATGGGCGCCGACTGCGACGTTACGCGAGATTTCCGCCAGGTGGGCATTCATGGCTTCAGTGCTGACAAAGGGCAGCACGAGGCCCACTGCCGCACCACGCGCCGGGCAGACCGCGCCAAACAGATACGCCCATTGATAGCGGGTATCGCGGGGCGCACGGGGTCTGGTGCCGCGCTTGGCCCAGATACGGGTGAGCGTGCCCTGTTGACCAACACGCGCTTCATCCTGGAACCAGATTTCGAGGGGCCGGCCTTGCGCGGCCTCGGGGGTCGCCGCCGCTACGGCCTCGCGGAAGTTTTTTTGAACGTTTCCTGCGCGCCGGGATCGGTCCTGGGATGCTGCGGGCGAACCGACAGCCTGCGATACCCAAGCGCCGCCAGATACTTGCCGACCGTGCGCTCATGCACCTCGACCCCGAACGCCTCGGCAATCCGACGCTGCAAATCCTGCCGTCGCCAGCGCACCACCCCGTCCTTCTCCGGGCTCGGCCCGGCCTCGACCCAGGCAGCGAGGTCCGCCATCTGTGCAGGCACCAGACGCGGAACCCGCACGCCTTTGCGGCGGTCCGACAGCCCCGCCAGACCTTCCGCGTTGTAGCGGTGAACCCAGTCGCGAAGGGTCTGCCGGTCCATCCCGCAGGTCTGGGCCGCGCGCGTCCGATCCACCCCCTCCAGCACAAGCGCCAGAGCCAGCATCCGGCGGGCTGCCCTGGCGTCGCGGCTCTTCCCCGCCGCTATCCGCAAGTCCGACGCCGTAAACTCACATCGCGTGATCTCGATCCCAGACATCCCTGCCTCCCATAATGGAAGCACATCGATTCACAGAAATACGCTTTTGGGAATCCCCAGAGTCAGATCAACGGACCGTTGGTAT
>JANNVO010000094.1:0-3821 GCA_031414475.1 Rickettsiales bacterium | reverse complement strand
TTGTAATAAAAAATTCAAGGCCGCTTTCGCCACATTTAAGTATATATAAACTTCAGATAAGTTCTGTGTTGTCTATTGGTCATCGTTTGAGTGGTGTAGGCCTATTTTTAGGCTTGAGTGCGTTTTGCTGGTGGTTTATATTTTGGGTATTTAGTAAATTTGAGCCATGCTATTTAGATTGTTTAGATAGTTCAATGGTAAAATTTATATTATTTCTAGTGAGTTATAGCTATTTTTATCATTTTTGTACAGGTATTAGACATCTTGTATGGGATGCTGGTTATGGTTTTTCGATTAAATCAATTAATTTGACTGGTTGGCTTGCTGTGATGGCATCAGTGTGCCTAACAGTCATATATTGGTTATTTATGTGAGGTATGACTTGTGAAAAATAAATATAGATCTGATCTAGCTATAGCAAAAAATTTAGGGTCAGCAGGTTCTGGATCTGCCCATTGGTGGCATCAGAGGGTTACTGCTGTAATACTTACTATTACAACAGTTTGGTTGGTTTGTTTTTCTTGGAAGTTAAGCGGCTTAGAAGTAAGTGGAATAATTGACGTTGTAAAAAAACCGTACAATATAGTTATGCTTGCATTGTTTACTGTAGCTGGGTTTTATCATGCAGCACTAGGAATGCGTGTTATAATTGAAGATTATATTCATTGTAGAGCAATCAGGCTAGTATTGGTTCTGTTAGTACAAATTTTCTCTATAGTAACAATTATCAGCTTTATTATAGCTGTTCTGCATGTAATGAATTTATAACGGAATCTTAATATGGCGCACGAATATAATGTAATTAACCATGAATTTGATGTAGTAGTAGTGGGAGCTGGTGGGGCAGGTCTGCGAGCTACATTCGGTATGGCAGAAGCTGGTCTTAGTACCGCGTGCATTACTAAGGTGTTCCCAACCAGAAGTCACACTGTGGCGGCTCAAGGTGGAATTAGCGCGGCTCTTGGCAATATGGGACAAGACGATTGGCGTTGGCATATGTATGACACAGTTAAGGGCTCAGATTGGTTAGGAGACCAGGATGCTATTGCTTACATGTGTAAGCATGCGGCTGAAAGCGTTATTGAACTAGAGCATTACGGTGTACCGTTTTCTAGAACAAAAGAAGGAAAAATTTATCAACGTCCTTTTGGAGGCATGACTACTGAGTATGGGAAGGGAAAACCAGCGCAAAGAACTTGCGCGGCAGCGGATAGGACGGGGCATGCAATATTACACACTCTTTATCAGCAAGCTTTAAAACATCAGGCTCAATTCTTTATCGAGTACTTCGCTACTGATCTGATTATGGAAAATGGTGAGTGTAAAGGCGTGATGGCCTGGAACCTTGATGATGGATCGCTACATATTTTTAGGGGGCATATGGTGGTGCTTGCAACAGGTGGCTACGGAAGAGCATATTTTTCTGCTACATCTGCTCATACTTGTACTGGTGATGGTGGTGGTATGTGCATACGCGCGGGTATACCTATGCAAGATATGGAATTTGTTCAGTTCCATCCAACTGGAATCTACGGCGCTGGTTGCTTAATAACAGAAGGAGCCAGGGGAGAAGGTGGATATTTGGTTAATTCAGAAGGTGAGCGTTTCATGGAAAGATACGCTCCTTCGGCAAAAGATCTCGCTTCAAGAGATGTTGTTTCTCGTTCAATGACCATGGAAATAAGGGAAGGACGGGGCGTTGGTCCGCATAAGGATCACGTATATTTGCATTTAAATCATTTGCCTCCAGAAGTTCTAGAAAAAAGACTCCCAGGTATCTCTGAGACAGCAAAGATTTTTTCAGGTGTTGATGTAACCAAAGAGCCAATACCAGTAATTCCGACAGTGCATTATAACATGGGCGGTATTCCAACAAATTGCCATACAGAAGTCATTACCTTAAAAAAAGGTAAGCAGGAAGTTGTGCCTGGTCTTATGGCTATTGGAGAGGCAGGCTGTGTTTCAGTGCATGGAGCAAATCGTCTTGGTTCTAATTCGCTTCTTGATCTTGTTGTATTTGGTAGGGCAGCTGCTCATCGAGCGCAAGTCGTGGTTAATAAAGAAGCCCCGCATTCTAAGCTAAAAAGCGATACTTTAACGCCGCTTCTAGATAGATTTGACAGTATAAGGTCTGCTAAAGGTAAAATTTCTGTTGCTGATCTAAGGCTTAAAATGCAAAAAGCAATGCAAAACCATGCTGCGGTATTTAGGACAGAAGAAACATTAGAAGAGGGAAAGAAGCTTATAGATTCTATTCGCAAAGAATATGATAATATTAATATTAATGATCGTTCAATGATTTGGAATAGCGATCTTGTCGAGGCATTGGAGTTATCTAATCTGTTAGATCAGGCTGTTCTTACTATGCATGCTGCTGCTAATCGGAAAGAAAGCCGTGGTGCGCATGCAAGAGAAGATTATCCTGAAAGGGATGACAAGCACTGGATGAAGCATACAATGTTGTGGCTTGATGAGCAAGGCCTGGTAAAAATAGATTACAAGCCAGTAACACTTGAGACTAATTCGGATGAAGTTGAAACCGTGCAGCCGGTTAAAAGGGTGTATTAGGAGTGTAAGTGAGTTATCCCGAACTTCAATTCGGTCTCGTGTAACAGAATGAGATGTTGAATTGAGTGCAGCATGACTATAAAAGCCAAGTTTACAATGACGTTTTTTAGGAACTAGTATTTAGACGAATATTTAAGAGGAGATAGTATGGCTGATTTAAGATTACCTCCAAATTCAAGAGTGCTTGATGGTAAGGTTCATGTTAGTCTGGAGTCTGGAGAGTCTCCTAAAAAACTTATAATTTACCGTTATGACCCTGATTCAGGAGAAAATCCAAGAGCAGATACTTATGAAATTGATTTGGATAAGTGTGGTCCTATGGTCCTTGATGCTCTTATCAAAATTAAGAATGAACTAGACTCTACACTAACATTTAGGCGTTCATGTCGTGAAGGAATTTGCGGCAGCTGTGCTATGAATATTGATGGAACCAATACATTGGCGTGCACCAAGCCTATAGAAGAAATTGTTGGTGATATTAAGATTTATCCACTTCCACATATGAAGGTTATAAAGGATCTTATACCAGACATGACTCATTTTTATGCCCAGTATGCTTCAATTGAACCTTGGCTTAAATCAGATACTCCTGTTTCAAAAGATAGAGAAAGGCTCCAATCTGAAGAAGATCGTGAAAAGCTTGATGGTCTTTATGAGTGTATACTTTGTGCATGTTGTTCTACCTCTTGCCCAAGTTATTGGTGGAATGGTGACAAATATCTGGGGCCAGCGGTACTCCTTCAGGCTTATAGGTGGCTTGCTGATTCAAGGGATGAAGCTGATGGAGATAGGTTACATCAACTTGAAGATCCATTTAAACTCTATAGATGCCATACCATTATGAACTGTACGAAAACTTGTCCTAAAGGTTTGAATCCAGCTAAAGCTATAGCTGAAATTAAGAAAAAAATGATAGAAAGAGAAGGAATATAAATTAATTTATGAGTAGTAGAAGATTATTTTTTAAAAAGCTATGTCTGGTTCTCTATATTGTTTTGTTGCCATTAGGTAGTTGTTTTGCGAAAGACGACAATAACAGGCCTATCATTTCTTATTTTGTTGATAATGTAGTTTTTGAAATCATTGCAAGCGGAGGGTACTACAGCCTTGGCGGAATAGTTATATTGTGTATAGCAGCTTGGAGATTTAAAAAATTTAGAGAAGTACTACTTAGTATATTAATGGCAATACTTGGAATTGTTCTTTTGGTATTTGTTTACCAAGCATTTGAAGATTTTGATTGGTTGCCAGAG
>JANNVO010000093.1:0-3514 GCA_031414475.1 Rickettsiales bacterium | reverse complement strand
CCAGCAAGCATTAGTTTTACAATTGAAAAGCCTTTTTATAAAACAACCGCCTTTCTTTTGTTTTGCTTGTTTGCTATTACTCTTACTTCCTTCGCCTTTGTAAAATATCGGGAGAAGGAATTAATAAGAAAGAACATAGCGCTGGAGGAAATCGTTGCCGAAAGAACCGAAGAAATTACAAAGCAAAAGAAGATAATTGAAGAAAAAAACAAAGATGTAACCGATAGTATTTTGTATGCTCACCGGATACAAAATGCCATTTTACCCTCAGAAGAAGAAATAAGAAGGCACCTCAAACACTGTTTTGTTTACTACCAACCCAAGGATATAGTTAGTGGTGATTTTTACTTTTTTTCGGTTTTGACAGAAGAAGGGAATGTGGTAAAAAGCGAAGAGGAGAAGACCGCTTATTTTGTTATTGCGGCGGTTGACTGCACCGGACATGGCGTTCCAGGGGCGTTGATGAGCATGATAGGATTCAATGGACTTAATCATGCGAAAAGCCAGAGCCCGCAGAGTGGTAGGATACTCGATGAACTTTCGGATTTTGTTGAGCAATCGCTCGCTCTTCATTCCTCACAATCCATTAAAGACGGTATGGATATTTCTCTGTGTGTGATTGACCTGAAAAATAAAACGGTAAGTTATTCCGGCGCAAATAACCCGCTTTATGTTTTGCGCAACAACCAGTTTCCCCTGTCTTTGGGAGGCAATGTTGTTTGTGAAGCATCACCGCTGTCCATCGGGGATTGCTTCCTCTATGAATTGTTGCCCGATAAGCGACCAATAGGAGCATCTGAGAACAAAAAGAACTTTACAAGTAAAGTATTTGATACTTTAGAGGGAGACCGGCTATACCTCTTTACTGACGGTTACCCAGATCAGTTTGGAGGCCCGAAGGAGAAAAAATTCAAGTACAGCTCCTTGAAAAACCTTTTGATCCGGAGCCAGGAATCCTCCCTGTTTGAGCAAAAAGGAATAATACATTCTGAATTTTTGGCCTGGAAAGGAAAATTGGAACAGGTGGATGATGTGTGCATAATTGGCATAGAACTTACAAATTGAACCACTAAGGAGCAAATTTGTAAATTACAATATCTATTCTATATTTGCTTTAAACTTACCATCATGAAATATTTGTCTACCCGATCAATACTTTCGCTTCTTCTCGTTCCGGTGGCAAACTCTATAAGTCTCGCACAAAATGCGACCGAAATGCAGCTTTCAGACATTCCGTGCCATAGCACAAACTATCAAAGTAACCAGGAAAATATCAGAGCTTCAGCCTATGCTGTGAGTTCGGATTTTACCATTGCAAGGGACAAGGCCTTGCTGCTTGCGAAGGAATTGCTGGCAGCAAATGTTAAGTCAAACATCACTGCCGTTGCTGAAATTTACACCTTGTCTACAAATCAATCCCAGCTTTTCAGACAAGAGTTTGAAGGCATGGTGAATGAAACCGTAAGTGAAAGCCTTGAGGGATTTACAAACATTTGTCAGCAGCAGGAAAAAATTAAAGGCAAGCAGGTTAAGGTATATGTGGCGCTTGAATTAAAAAAGAACAACATGTTTCAACTGGTTGAAAAAAAAGTGCTTAGTAATGAAAAAACAAAAGTAGATTTTGATAAAGCCGCATTCGAAAAAATAGTTGAAAAGGAAATGCGCAAATAACAAATTAATGATGATAAAAAGAGTAAACCTCCTGATCCTAAGCTGTTATTTACTCTTCCCTTTTTTTGTTACGAAAGGATATGCAGTAGAGGAAAGCAAGATGGTGACAGTGGCCTTTTCAGAATTTCAAACGCAGAGTGATGCATCAGACAAGCAATGGATCGGAGCCAATTGTATTGATGCCATTACAGCTAAAATTGCAGGGCAAAAAAGCATTAAAATGATAGAGCGCCAATATCTGAGTAAAATAATAGAAGAGCAAAAACTGCAGGCATCAGGGCTAGTTGATGACAATAGCATAGTGGAACTGGGGAATCTTTTGGCGGTGAACTATTTTATTTTTGGCAGCGCAACAGTGCTTTCGGAAAACCTGGTCCTCCGAGCCCGCATAGTGAGTGTAGAGAGTTCACAGGTAAAGGCTGCAGTGGAGGCAAACGGAACACTGAATGATATTTTCAGGTTGCAAAATGAACTGGCTCAAAAAATTGCCTCTTCCCTTTATTTGGGAGAACTGAATGTATCAGCCAACGATGCGGCCAATACCGGTCAGGTTTCATTTCAAGCAGCTGGGAAGCTGGAAAAGATTAAAAAGCTGGCAGAACCACTTCCTTTTTTTACGCTTGACCCTGCCCGAAAAAGAAAGACAAGCGAGTACACACTTGCATTGAATATGTGTGACGATTTGTTGGAAAAATATCCAGCCCTTCAAAAGGCCCATTATTACAAAGGCCTCTTCAGTATCCAGGCAGAGGACTATGCAACAGCCGATGTGGAGACTAAAGAAGCAAAAAATTTAAATACGGATGATGTGGACGCTTTTGTAACTCGTGCCTTTTATTTTTTTGTGACAGAAAAATACAATGAAGCAAAGCAGACACTGACCTTCGCATCGTCTAAATTTCCGAATGATTCCCGGGTATGGTATGCGCTTTCCAAGATTCATATGGCAGAGAACAATTCGGTTTCTGCAATTGAAAATCTTATAACAGCGCTCAACAACCAACCCTATTTACCCAATGCAGAAACCAATTTAAGAGCATTAACAGGAGCTGAAAGTATCAGCTTAGGCCAATTCTCTGCAAAAAAATACTTTAATATCGCAACACTTTACAAGGTGATGTATGGCACGGGAGGAGCATTGAACAAAAATGTGTATGAGCTTGCAAAAGAAACGAATGAAATGGCTCCCGGCTTTGCTATTTCCTATTACATGATGGGCCTTTTTGAAAAAAACCAGGGAGTTTTGAAAGCGGCAGAAACGAATCTCTATGCCTCAATAAAATTGAAACCCACTTTTGCGGAAGCCCATCGTGAGATAGGAACGCTTTACCTCCTTACCGGAAATTGCGCAATAGGCAAGCAACACATCAATCTTTACCTTCAATCCAGCAATGCAGTTCAGGACTATGGTGAGTTACAAACTAAAATAAACAGATGTCACTAAAATGAAAGCAACCAAAAAAATTTACCTTACCGCATTCCTGCTAAGTTGCATAAGTTTTTCCTGTAAGAACGACAAAAGTGTTCTTGAGCCGACACCCATAGTAGAATCAAAAAAAATTGGCGACGCTTACCAGGGAGGTATTGTTTTTTATGTTGACAGCAGTGGGCAACATGGATTAATTTCAGCAGATGCTGATATTCCAACGGATAGCTTGCCAATTCCTGATCTTTCTGCTATTAATTCGAATATTATCGTTAGCGGAATAAGCGGCACCGTGGGAAACAAGCTCCAATCTATTTGCATAAATATTTCTCATACCTATACCTCGGATCTCGATATTTCCCTAACCGCGCCTAACGGGTCTGTAATTATACTAAGCTCTGATAACGGAGGAGGAGG
>JANNVO010000092.1:0-4547 GCA_031414475.1 Rickettsiales bacterium | reverse complement strand
AAGATGAAGCAAAAGAAACTGACAGTGGCTGAGTCTATAAGTATCATTACATCAGAAGAGTCGGATAAAATGATTGACGAGGAGAAGACTATCGCTGTTGCAGTAAACTCAGTTGAAAATGATGGTATAGTGTTTTTGGATGAGATAGATAAAATCACTTCTAGGTCGGAAGGAAAGGGTCCAGAAGTAAGCAGAGAAGGAGTACAAAGAGACCTACTTCCTCTTATTGAAGGAACAAGTGTTGTAACAAAATATGGCACAATCAAGACTGACCATGTATTGTTTATAGCTTCGGGTGCTTTTCATTTGTCTAAACCTTCAGATTTGTTACCAGAATTGCAAGGACGTCTGCCAATTCGAGTAGAAATGACTTCTTTAACCAAGGATGATCTAGTAAAAATTCTGACTGAGCCTGAATCAAGTTTAATCAAGCAATATACAGCATTGATTGGTACCGAAGGAGTAGCCCTTGAGTTTACTGACGATGCAATTGAATCAATAGCGACCTACGCTGCAAACTTTAATGTAGAAATAGAAAATATTGGCGCAAGAAGGTTACACACTATTCTTGAAAATTTGCTTGAAGAAGTCAGTTTTGAAGCTAGCGATACAAGCAATAAAAAGATAAAAATTGATAGAAAATTTGTTGATAAACAAATCTCTGGTTTTATGAAAAATATGGATTTAGCAAAATTTATATTATAGTGATATTATAGATTTAGCGTGGATAAATTTTGCTAGACTAATCTTAAGACAAAGGTATAGTTGTCGGTTGAAGCTCCTTGTTGTTGTGTGAATTATTTGACATAAAAATTTCTTGTATGAATAGTAATTTAGTGGATACTTATCAAGGAAGAATTTTAGTACAAAGTATCAATCTCGGCGATTTATCACAAAACGTGGCATGCAACTGGATGATATAATATTGGCGAACTCCGAGGAAGAAGCAGAATTAAAATACATGACGAGGACAAGATATATGAATCTAGGCGACATAAGACGTCATAAGGCTGAAATTATGGCAATTGCAGGAAAATGCAATGCTGAAAATATTAGGTTATTTGGTTCAGTTGTCAGAGGAGAGGCTGGGGCTGATAGTGATGTTGATTTTTTAGTGCATATGAAGCCTAAATCTGGATTTTGTATCGGAGGTCTTAAATGGCGTCTTGAAGAGTTGTTAAATTGCAAAGTTGATATTGTACCAGACACTTCCATTCATCCGTTTTTAAGGGATGAAATTTTGAAGGAAGCTATAGAATTATGACTAAAGATCCACAGTTATATGTATATCATATATTAAAATCTATTTCTCTTATCGAAGAATTTATTGCTGGATGCATCCAAGAAACCTTCGGACAAGAGCGTATGAGATACGACGCTGTTTTGCGTAATTTACAAACCATAGCAGAATCTACACAAAAATTACCACAAAGCTTGAAAGATAGATACCTGGAAGTACCATGGCGTGATATATCAGGTTTTCATAATATTTTGGTTCATGACTATTTAGACGGAATTGATCCAACTATGATTTGGTGGATTGTGCATAATGAACTAAATGTACTTAAAGTTGCCATGCTGGAAAACCTTCAAATACCTATAGATCCATCTAAGAAACTATAAATGATTACAAAAGTAGCCAGTTTAACCTTTAATGGTATTGATATTATTGACGTAGACGTTCAGGTTCAAATTGAACCTGGGATACCCAAGTTTATAATCGTTGGTCTTGCTGATAAAACTATCGCCGAATCTAAGGAGCGAGTTAGAGCTGCTTTATCATCAATTGGACTAAGTTTGCCTGCAAAAAAGATATTAATCAATTTAGCTCCTGCAGATCTTGTAAAAGAGGGTAGTCACTTTGACTTAGCAATTAGTGCTGGAATTCTAGCTAGTATGGGGGCTCTACCTGCTGATGAGATAAGTAATTACCTTATTTTGGGAGAATTGTCTCTTGATGGTAATATATTACCAGTTAGCGGGGTTTTGCCTGTTGCTATGGGTGCAATTGCACGTGGAAAGGGCTTAATATGCTCAAAAGGTAATGGTGCTGAAGCTGCATGGTCAGGTAATGAAAATATCCTTGCGCCAGATAATTTGCTGGAATTGGTAAATCACTTTAAGGGTACACAAAGCCTTTGCCAACCTTCAGCTGGGCTATTTCGCTCCGATGTAAATTACCCAGATTTAAAAGATATAAGAGGCCAAAGGGTGGCAAAAAGGGCCCTTGAGATTGTGGCAGCTGGCGGTCATAACTTATTGATGTTTGGCCCTCCTGGCGCGGGGAAGTCGATGCTTGCTGCTAGATTGCCTGGTATAATGCCGGAGCTTTCGCCAGCAGAGATTCTTGAGTGCAGCACCATTACTAGTATAGCTGGTAATTTAGAAAATGGTTGTTTGACAAAAGAGCGTCCATTTAGAGCTCCTCATCACTCATGCACTGTAGCTGCTATGGTTGGCGGCGGAGCTGGCAGAAGGGTGAAACCAGGAGAGATTTCTTTAGCACATAATGGCGTATTGTTTTTAGATGAATTACCTGAATTTAATACAGGAGTGATTGAGTCTCTTCGCCAGCCTTTAGAAACAAAAAAGGTGTTGATTTCTCGCTCTGGGTCTCATATTGAGTATCCAGCGAATTTTCAATTAATAGCAGCTATGAACCCATGCAAATGCGGCTATTTAAATGATCCATTTAAGGCTTGTAGTAGGGCGCCTTCATGTGCAACTAGTTACCAATCAAAAATATCTGGACCAATTTTAGATCGTTTTGATTTGCATATAGAAGTTGGGTGTTCAGACGAAGGGTTTGCATATGAGCAGATATTATCTGCATCGGAAGAAGAGGCTAGTGAGTGTGTTGCAAAAAGAGTAAAACGTGCCCACGAGATTCAATCTCAACGTTATGAGGGGTATAATATCAGGCTGAATAATAGCCTTGATGGCCAATTGCTTATTGATTACGCGATACCTGGTGACGAAGGCAAAGATATTCTTAATGAAGCTGCTAAAAAATTTAGGTTGTCTATGCGTGCATATAATCGCGTGTTAAGAGTTGCCAGGACTATCGCAGACTTAGCTGGTTCAAATAATGTAAGAAAAGATCATATCGCTGAGGCTTTAAGCTATAGGCAAATGGACTATTATCGACTAGAAGCGGCATAAAAGTTAGGATAATGGTCAATTTATGCGTTATTTTCGTCCTCAAATCCTCATGTATATTGAATACATTGCGGTTCTGCGGGCAAAAATGCCTATAAATTACCTCATTATGCTAACTTTGTTACTCACCTAATTCAAGTTAAGAAGCTATATATGGACACCAAAATAAAAGAAGATCTAGCGTATGCTTACAGAATAATTGCAAAGCTCGGTATGGATGATCACACATACACTCATTTATCCGCAAGGCCAAAAGGAGCTGATTACTATTATATATATCCTTTTGGTTATCGTTTTGATGAGGTAACGCCATCTTGTCTATTAAAAGTTTCTTTAAATGGTGAAATCATCGAAGGAAAAGAGAAGCAATATAATAAAACAGGATACGTAATTCATGGTACTATTTACCGAAACAGAGCTGATCTTAACTCGATTTTTCATCTACATACCATAGCAACCGTCGCAGTCTCTGCTATGAAAAAAGGTCTGCTACCAATCAGTCAATGGGCGCTACATTTTTATGAAGGTGTGAGTTACCACTCTTATAATGCTCTTGCGCTTGACGATTCAAAGCATGGAGATCCAATGGTTCTTGATCTTGCTGACAAGAAAGTAATGTTCCTGCGTAATCATGGATTTATTACATGTGGCGAGACAATTCAAGAGGCCTTATTTTACTGCTATCATCTAGAACTTGCGTGCAAAACTCAAATTGCTGCGCTTTCTTGTAATTCCGAGCTAATTATTCCAACTTATGAGATTTGTAAACAAACTTGCAAAGATGTTCTTTCGTTTGAAAAAAATCTAGGAGAAAGGGATTGGGAAGCGTGGGTTAGATGTCTAAGTTTATAAGTACTAAGAAGAATACGCCGAATAATCGGTATATTCTTCTTAGAGTTGATATTATATTAATTTAATATCAACGGCTGAGATCTTGCCATTTTGAGATTCAGTGTTAAAGCTGATTTTCTGGCCATCGCTTAAATCTCTTAGTCCAGATTGTTCTACAGCTGAGATGTGAAGAAAAACATCTTTTGATTTGTCGCTAGGTTCAATGAAGCCGTAACCTTTGTTAGCGTTAAACCATTTTACTGTTCCTGTTTGCATAATATATTTACCTAAATTTTTGAATTCTAATATTAAACCTTAATATTAGCTGGTTATTATATTTTATTTTTAAATATATTCATAGCTGTTTTTTCTATAATTGTGAGTATATTTTTCATTGAGTAATCAAATATGCCGTTCATGATTCGAATTTAACCTCAAATGCGTGTATTTGCCCTTGACTAATTTGTTCTAATATAATAAAATTCGCGCGCTAGGAATGGGCTTGTAGCTCAGCTGGTTAGAGCGCACGCCTGATAAGCGTGAGGTCGGAAGTTCAA
>JANNVO010000091.1:0-1832 GCA_031414475.1 Rickettsiales bacterium | reverse complement strand
TAAGCGTTTTGAAAAAAAATCGTTCAAAAGAAAAATCAACACCATCTCTTGAAGAAATCGAAGGGAGTACGACAAGCCAGAAAAATGATGAAAATTAACTACCCTGTTGATGATGTACATACCTTGTCAGTAGAAGAGGTTTTTCAATCCTTTCAAACAAATGCAGAAACAGGTCTTAGTAAGTCCGAGGCAGAAAAGCGCATAAAAGAATTTGGACTGAACGTTTATCAACTCCAAAAGCAGAAAAGCATTTGGGTGATGATACTTCAACAATTTAAGAGTCCCATTGTATATCTGTTAGTAGCCGGTGCAGCCGTTTCGGTTTATTTTAAAGATTATATGGAGGCCATTGCCATTTTGGTGGTCATCTTCGTAAATGCGCTTATTGGTTTTTTAATGGAACTACAAGCACGCAACTCTATGAATGCCTTGCGTGAGATGGACGTGATCCACTCGAAAGTGATTCGCGATGGTAAAACTCAGGAAATCCCGTCCGAGAAATTAACACCCGGAGATGTGGTGGTTCTCGAAGCGGGCGATGTGGTACCCGGTGATGGGCGTATAATAGAACTTAATCAATTGCAATGTGATGAATCCTCCTTAACAGGCGAATCTCTGCCAACGGAAAAAAATACAGAGAAACTTTCCAAGGAAACTGCGCTGGGCGACCTTAACAACATGGTATTTAAAGGCACTTCCGTGATGAATGGAAATGCCAAAGTGATCATTACCGGCATTGCCGAAAACACAGAATTGGGTACCATCACTTCGTTAGTGGAAAGTGCTAAAGACACGACTACTCCATTAGATAAAAAACTGAATACGTTAAGTAAAAAACTTATTTGGTTAACATTAATCCTCACCTTGCTCTTTGCCGGCAGTGGCATTATTCAAGGCAAAGAATGGGTGTTGATTATCAAAACATCTATTGCACTCGCAGTCGCTGCATTTCCGGAAGGGTTGCCGATCGTCTCCACCGTTGCCTTGGCTTATGGAATGTTGTTGATGGCAAAGCGCAATGCCATCGTAAAAAAGCTTTCAGCCGTGGAAACACTGGGAAGTACCACGGTAATTTTAACCGACAAAACAGGAACACTAACAGAAAATAAAATTTATGTCAATATATTTTCCTTTCCGGAAGAACACAGAAAAGTTAATATCGAAAACACCACACTCAAATTCGCTGATGGGGAGATTGAAAAAAGCAAAGAGAATTTTGAAAAGCTGAAACTCATTGGCGCCTTGTGCAACGATGCTTCCCTTAAAGCATCGGAAGAGAAAAAGAAAGCGTTGGGCGATCCGATAGAAATAGCCTTGCTTCAGTTAGCAAACACGTCCGGCACAACTGCCGAAGCACTGCAAACGCAACACGAACGTATGGCGGAAGTTCCTTTTAACTCTGTTGCTAAAATAATGGGAACGCTGCACAAAAGCCCTGCGGGCAATTTTGTGGCAGCAAAAGGATCTGTGGAGCATCTGCTGAAGCACTGTATTAAAATGCAGTCGGGTGAGACTATAAAAGAATTAAGTGAGGCTGACAGAACCACCATCTTATCGGAATCTGAAAAGATGGCATCGCAAGGGCTGCGTGTGCTGGCCTTTGGATACAGAGAAGAGCCGACAATCAATCAAGACAATTTCCTGAATGAATTAGTGTATGTAGGCATGATCGGCTTTCTCGATCCGCCTCGCTTGGATATAAAAGAGGCAGTCGTCTCGTGTCGAAAGGCAGGGATTAAAATTGTAATGATTACAGGCGACCATCCAGCGACAGCAAAAGCAATTGCAAAAGCAATCGGAATTGTGCGGAGCGAGAATCCGCGCGTGATTAC
>JANNVO010000090.1:0-3822 GCA_031414475.1 Rickettsiales bacterium | reverse complement strand
AATTGGTAAGACGCCCCGATTAGAAAGTGGTAGAAAATTAAAAAAGCGCCGCGTTTCAAGCAGTGCTTCAATATCATTTTTGAAAGCTAAGTCCGCCACTCCCGACTTAGTAGTATGAACCCTTGCTCCACCAAGCTTTTCTTGAGTAACTTCTTCACCCGTAACTGTCTTGACTACTTCTGGCCCGGTTACAAACATGTATGACGAACCTTTTACCATGAAGATAAAATCGGTAAGAGCCGGAGAATATACAGCGCCACCAGCACACGGCCCCATTACTAGGGTAATCTGAGGAATAACACCAGACGCTTTAACGTTCCTTTGAAACAATTCTCCATATCCACCGAGTGCATCAACACCTTCTTGTATCCTGGCACCACCCGAATCATTTATTCCGATTACTGGTGCTCCAATTTCAATGGCAGAATCAATCAGGTTGCAAATTTTCTTTGCATGATATTCTCCAAGAGAACCACCAAGAACTGTAAAATCCTGGCTATAGACAAAAACCAATCTACCATTAATGGTCCCATGCCCAGTAACAACGCCATCACCAGGAAACTTCTTATCACTCATTCCGAAATTATCACAACGATGCTCAACGAACATCCCTGTTTCTTCAAAGCTGTCAGGATCTAGCAAAACCTCTAAGCGCTCTCTTGCAGTCAGCTTTCCTTTTTCATGCTGAGCAACTATTCGCTTGATTCCTCCACCAAGACGTGCAGCACTCCTTTTATTTTCAAGTTCCTGCTGATCTAAAGCCTGTTTACTCATATCATAAATCTTTAATGATTGATATTAGCGATTATAGTAAATTTTTTGAGAAAGGATAGAAGAAAGTTTTTACCTAAAAAGTCATCCTGAACTTGATTTGGCGAAGCCCTGCCTCCTGGCCTGGTGTATTCTGTCATCCTGAACTTGATTCAGGATCTTCTTCCGTTGCCTGGGATACCGGATCGAGTCCGGTATGACCGGTGTAGCCCCGCCTGGGATACCGGATCAGGACCGAGATGACTTTCTAACGAAGCGGCAGATAATATCTTACCCCCCATACTATGGCCCTAAAAAATTTGAATGGATTACCATTTGCAGCTCTCAAACCTTCTTTCAAAAAGAAAAAACTTTCTTTAAATCTAGCTTTAATCACAGTTTTGCAAAAACCCACGCAACAAAAATCATATATAGAACTATTTAATAAAGACGCATATGCTGGATACTTAGCTTGCAGAATCTTTATAGCATCAATATGCTCAGTGCGATAAAGTGTATTTGTTTCAGTAATATTTGAGCCATGCTTCTGGTATACATACAAAACCTCTGGAATGTAATTTATCTTACCTTTATCACCAGCAAGTATCATAATTTCTTTATAAAAAGCTAGATCAGCTCCATATCTTATTTTAGTAAAAATATTTTCCTTTGGCCTAAACTCTGCTCTAAACATCGATGTTGGCGAATAGTATATAGAATCAGCTAAAGCAACTTCAATACCACCAGAGCACGGCGGTCTTTTATCACTTAAGAGATATAGTTCCTTTTGCAAAGATACATCAAAAACAGATGCGTCTGTATAACAAATTATACTATTTGAATCATTTTCCATTATAGCAACCTGCTTTGTAACTATTGACGGCAAAAACTTATCGTCTCCCGCAAGTGCAACTATGTACTTACCGTGACATGCCCATATGCATTTAAACCAGTTATTTACAGGACCGGTATTTACCTCATTTGCAAGCACTCTAATTTTATTAGGATGCTTCATTACATACCCAGAAATAATATCAATTGTATCATCCGTTGACGCATCATCCGATATTACAATTTCAATATTTGGGTAATCTTGCGCCAAAGCACTATCTAACGCCTGGGCAACGAATTTACCACTATTGTAGGTGAGCATGGCTATAGAAACTAAGGGATATTGAATATTAGTCATTTTCACATCTGGGTAATTCTGTCAATTACCGCCTGATACTCAAGCCGTCGCTCTAGAAAAGTATTTTTTGTGTAAGTCATAAGATAATCCAAATCCGTTTCACCAAAAATAGTTGCGCCAAATCTTTGATAGAAGTTTACTGCTTTTTCATTCTTTTTTCTTACATCAAAATTAGTTTTATCCAAACCTAGTCCAAAAAATACAAATCTATATAACAAAAATACTGACTCAAAACTAGCATATTTCCTAGCCTCTGGTACTACAATCCAACTACCCCAACAAAATACATCTTCCTGAATATCGTAAACCCTTATAGTTCCAACAGGTTTTTGCATCTTGTTTTGTATGATAAAATAAAAATCTCTAGAGTATAGCCTATGGTTCTTTATCCATTCTTTTTGCTTGTCTAGGTCATTCTCCACCAGAGAAAGATATTGATTTAATTCCGGATCAAGCCGCAGGGATAAAATAAATTCTGCATCCTCAATTTCGACCGGTCTTAGGTCAATATTTTTTCCGAGTATCATTTCTTACCTATTAACTTCATAACTCGCGATATAGTGTAGGCACCAGTCATACGTACAACGCTTTTTATTTTCCCCAACAACCTACCCCTTATATTTTGCCTACCTTTTTCATTCAAGATAAAGTAGATCATCGCTCCAACAGTATTATTTATATTGTGATTTTGCATAAAATAATTATAACATTTAAGCCCTAACTCTTCTTTCTGATTAGTAAGATATATTGAATCCATAATTTCATTGAATGGAGTAATTTTTACACTAACACTGTTTTTTTGTTCTTTATAATACCCAAGAGTGTATTTTTGAGAATCAAACAGCCATAAGAAATCATTTGAGCGCATAATATCATCCGTTGCAAAAACTAATACTGAAGGAATCTTCAGGCTAGCTGCTTCAAGCGCCGATATTCCCATTCCGAATAATATATCAATATTTTCTTGTAGATATTTATTTAGCTGCTCATTTATCAACGTATTTGCAAAGATAATATTAATTATATCTGAATATTTTTGGACATCAATTAAATCTTTACTCTCTCCATCGCCAATAATATGAATGTTTCGTTTTTTATTAGTTTCTAAAGTATATAAGTTATCAAGTACATTTATTAAGCTAAATATTTTATCATTATCTAAACGACCAAGCCACCCGATATTTATTTCCTCCTGACTAACAAAGCTTGCAATATCATTATGAGTGATTTCTTTTTCAGGTGCAAAAACTGGCACATATATTTCCTTAAAATTAATTAAAGCATCCTTCTTAGCAGCACTCCAACAAGCCCAATCCATAAAACAAATAGAGTTTGCTTTATGTAACTTAAATAAAAACTTATCCAACTCTTTCTCAGTCAATCCCGAACGATCCATAAGCCATTTAATACTTTTTGGATGAGCGCACCAAAACATAGATTTTGATTTTGGATTTTTTAATTTTGGAACCTCATAACTCATAGTAATTGGAGCTATTAAGTAAAGAGGTTTGTCTAAATCTATTACAAAGTTTTCTTTGCAATATTTTAAAAATTTGACATTTGTTTGAGCTAGTTGGCTTTTTGCAAAACCATCTTCATAGTCAACGTAATATACTTCCAAATTTAGTTTATCCGCGAAAAAAGATGCAAGTCTCATGAATAAAAATTCATAGCCACCAACTATTCTACTCGGCAAGTAAAAAACAAAACATCCATACTCATGCCCTGGTAAAAATGCGCTTTGGTGTTTTATACATTTATCTAAAATTTCATAAAAATCTAATAAAGCCTCGCTAGAAATTGCCTTACTCTCTTTGTGATTTGACAAATCTTTTATTACTTCAAGACTGTTTTTACAGAATATCAAACATTTTGTAAGAAAA
>JANNVO010000089.1:0-11214 GCA_031414475.1 Rickettsiales bacterium | reverse complement strand
CACCAATCTTTTTTGAGAGTTATATCTGCTCATTACTATATTTACTTGTGACTTCTTCAATATTGTTATTGTATTTATCAAGCACATTTGCATGCTGACCATTAGTAATACAATAGACAGAGGAATTGCCTATACCCTGGCCCTTTTGAGTCCAGTTTTCAATAATAGTAAATTTATCGGAAAATGTAAAAAAACAATCAATATCATCGAGTATCACTATATCAAGATCAAGAAAAAGAGATTTTCCTTCTAGATCACCAATCTTCTCTGAAAACATACCAAGCTTTCTCCACGGGGAAATATCTTTTTCCTTAGGAACAACAATAGATGGCATATCAAAACATTCTATTTCTTTGCCAATCCCATCTCTATTATCTGTTAAACAAACAAATCTATGAGGCATCCTCAAATGCCTCTTAACCATTGAATGCAAAACATTCACATCATTAGCACTATACTTTGTGCCCCACTTCATGCAAATTACATTGACTGGTTTTTGTGCCATATAAGTGAAAATATCGTGATTGACTTAAATTAAGTGGTGCGCCCTAGAGGATTCGAACCTCTGACCTACGGATTAGAAATCCGTTGCTCTATCCAGCTGAGCTAAGGGCGCGTGACAGGCTTTGTTCAAAGCAAGTCGTTTATAGCAGCGAACAAATAATTTTTCAAGTCAAAAATTAGATAGCTACCAACCTATCAATAATCGCCATTTAGCGAGATGGAGAATCACCTTTCTGTCTGTTTGCCACTATATTCTGAGCTTGCTCACCAATACGTTCACCCTTCGATTTACTGCCAACTTGTGTAGCAATACCTTTTGCTTGCTTAGCAACTTCGTGAGTCATTTTGACCATACCAGATTCAACTTTATTCAGTTTTTCTTGGTTATCTACACTCATGCCTTTTCTACAAGATTTCGCTATACCATCAAGCCCAAGTGAAGTACAAACTCTACTGATAGAATTTAGCAACTTATCTTTTAATGATGTCAAATTAGGTGCATCAACTTTGCCTTTATCATTAAATTGCAACGATTTATCCATATCTTGTTGAAATCTTGATGGACCATCAGAAACAACTTTACGAGTCTCATAAATTGGCTCTTCTACCATTTTAGGTTTTTTTCCAGATACAAAATTCCCAAATTGGTTAAGCAAGCCTTTATCTTCCTGCTTTTCTGGAACCATCTTTGTTCCTGTTTGAACCCGCTCTGTGGTTTGTATTTTTTGTGGTTTGAGATAATCATCCATTTCCCCTTTGGTCATTAAATTATCTGAAACCATCTTATCCATGATTCCTTTAAAGGTCTTTTCCACTTCCTCTTTACTAATACCCTGGCCATCTTTGTGCCTATCAATCAAAGAATCAATTGCTGGCATAATTGTTTCTTTGGCATACATTTTTGCATTAAGGTCTGCGCTCTTTTCAACAAATTGACCCATTACACCCCCGCTAGATGCTCGCTCAGAAACACTTTCCACCTCTGGCTTCGGGGCCATTAGCCTCCCTTTCCCTTTGCTCTCTTAATTTTTTTGCATTCTCAGCGAATGTTTTAGCCATAAAGCGCCTCATTTATTATGTTAATAACTTAGAGATCCTTTAATTGAAACTCTAAACATAATTTCATTTTATACTATTCTGATACGCATTGGCGTTTTACTTGACAAGTCTTTACAAAAATTCAGAAACTGACTCACTGAATCAACAATATCATCATTTTTTGAGTTAGGAAATGTAGTTAATTCTTCAATTAACTCTCGATTAAACGAAGATTTACTTGGTAAAAATACTTTACCGGCCTGAAACAGCGGTATAACTGATGCAAACCTGGTTATTTTATCAAGCTTAGGTTTGCTGGGTTTAATGTTAAAATATCCGGCCATAGATAGATCTTGAATCAATGACTGACCACTAGCTTTATCCTCGATAATGATATGTCTTGGCTTGTATTTCTGCGCTTGCTTTTCAATTTCATTTTTAAGAGTCGGGTAACTCATTTTTTTTCTTACCATAGAAACAAGATAGAATTTGCCAGACAATATACCCCAACAAGTTCCAACACTGTAATCAGATTTTTCTGAAACTTTAATCGCCGTATCCCAGCTTAGTACAAAATATTCAAACTCTTGGGCCAAATCTTCATAATACAAAACATCCTCTAATGCTAACAAATTAATACCAGATGATAATGGGTCTTGCAGAAATTGTGCCGCAAAATTTCTTACTCCAACCTCTTGTTCAATGTTGTTCAAGAATGCCAACTGATCTCTTTGTTGGTTAAGAACCTGCCCCTTTTTATACTCATAGCTATTTGCACCAATATCGTAAATCTTATCCTCAGAAGCAATTGCTGGTATTTTAAGAAGCTCCCAACCACCACTTGAAATTAAATGCGCTGACAAATCGTCTTCATGCAAACGCTGCATGACCAAAACTATAGCGCCTTTACTTTTATCATTTAATCTAGTCACAAAAGTTTGTTCAAACCATTCAATAACCCTATTTCTGGCTTTGAATGAGTTAATTTGCGTGGGATTATGTGGATCATCAATGATTAAAAAATCTCCCCCCTCACCGGTTGCTGAACCCCCCACACTCGTTGCAAATCTAAAGCCGTTTTCAGATGTAAGGAATTTACTCTTTTGATTATGTTTTTTGCTGAGTCTAGTTGTTGGAAATAAGTGTCCATACCAATCTGAAGATACAACAAGTCTACTATCAAGAGAATGTTTAATGCTAAGGACTGATGAGTAGCTCGCAGCCATAATACGTACCGCTGGATTATGGCCCAATAACCAAGTTGGCCAAGCAACACTAACACAAACAGATTTGAGCGCCCTTGGCGGCATATTGATAATCAACCTTTTGATTTCAGATGACCTAACTCTTTCAAGGTAATCAGAAATTAAGTCTATATGCCAATTTGCCTGATACACCGCTCCAGGATTAATAGTGTGGAATACTTTACTAATATAACTACTAAAATCCTGGCGCAAGACTGCTTCAAGAAGCTTTTTGTTACATGTCATTTTGTCCCTTCTTTCATTTTAAACTGATCAATAAACTGTCATACTGGTTACACGGTTATCCTGAGCTTGACTCAGGATCTCATTCCGTTGCTTGGGATCCCGAATCAAGTTCGGGATGACCAGTTTTTACCTTTTTCCTGAGCCGAAGGCATGTGAAGCCCATCAAGCTCAGGATAACTTTCTGGCTGGTGCTTAATTCAACCTAAGATGATTTGGTATATCTATTTATGAATCGTTCGATGATATCCTTATCTTCTTGAGTCATATCAATGTTGTTATTCATCGCTTCATCTTTGCTCAGTTTATTTAATTGAATTATAAGGTGCACAAGCTTGTTAAGAGTATCTGTAATATTCTTTTTAACATTAACTGCACTCTTAGATTTGCTAACCTTGAGCTCATCTAACTCTTCTTCTAACATCAAGACTAGTTTTGCTATAAAACTATATAATTTATTTACCGTAGCTTTCATTACTCTCATCTCCAGTTAGATTTGCTGCAAATTTATCCATTCCCTTGATCGGAGTTAATCCTACAATTGCTCTTTTCTCGTTAATTGTCATAAAATCTGCACTTGCAATTTTTGCCCATACATTTTCCCTACGTTCTGTAAGTACAGAAATAGACTCTTTGTCAAAATCAATAATCAAATCTTCTTTATACCAATACGAAAGCCAACTGCTGAGCGCATCAGCGTATTTATCGAGCAATGGAATGATATTTTCTTCCCAAAGCGCCAACCTCGCTTCTTGCATATTGCTGTAAGTATTATCACCATTAATTCCAAGTAATTGTGGAGGCACATTGAATGCTATGGCTATGTCTCTTGCACTTGAGTCCTTTAATTCAAGAAACTTCTCAAACCGCTCAGCATTACTTGTTTCTTGCCACTTCAGCCCGCCTTCTAAAATGAGAGGCTTTCCAGAATTGGATGCACCACTAAAATTATCATAAAATTGTTGCTGTAATCTTTCAAACTGTTCATCTGATAAATAGCCGTTACCATCCTGAAATACTAAAGCACCACTTGGTCTGATTGCA
Organism: Rickettsiales bacterium; assembly: GCA_031414475.1. Taxonomy (GTDB): domain Bacteria; phylum Pseudomonadota; class Alphaproteobacteria; order Rickettsiales; family Rickettsiaceae; genus Megaera_A. The sequence goes on along the minus strand of JANNVO010000089.1, from coordinate 7,141 downwards.
TTTTTTAGCAACGATTTATTCCAGTCCATAATTTTTGCATGCAAATTTATTGCTTTTGCAGCAGCTGCCAAAGATGACAAACCTTTGCGTTGATCAACAGGATTGTAGTTTTTAAGATGCAGCACACGGCTTTTTCGAGTAACCGGATCGATTCCAAAAGATTGCCTTTTATCTCCATTACCATAAACATAAGACACGAGTTGATTATTAGAAATAGTTTGCTCAACTAATGATGGATGAAGATTATATAAACAACGCGGAGTTGTATTATTTTTGAATGAAATTAACAAATAACTATCTCCGTAAAGTAGCAAATTAGATAAGCTTTCCGTGAAAAAATCAGCTCCTGATTTATCAGGACTTGGATATTTAAGTAAGCTTAAGATTGGATGGGTTTTAAGCAGCTCCTTCGAACCATTGTTGTTTCTGAATATTTGCCATGGTATATGGCTTGCTGAGGTTGCAATCAAATTGACGCACCTGTGCACAATTGCATTATTTTTATATGAATCAACACCGACTCTTTCATCTTGAGAATAATTGAAAAAGGGTAAATCTAAGTAACTAGTTGATTTCTTGCTTTGCTTACCCGAGATTTTCTTAAAATAAGATTTAATCATTCTTAGCTCCTTTGAACGTTTGTTAACAACAAGATTGCTTTATAACACTCAAGATTGGTCACGCTAAGTACCAATACAATAAATAACTTTCCAATTAACAAATTTTGCAATAGAATATAGGGATAAAAACATTGACGAGAATATATAAATGTCTGGGCAATTAATTGAGCTTATTATTTTTGCTGGAATAGCTTTTTTTGTTATAAACAAACTGATTGCAACACTTGGCACTACTTCAGATGATGATGCAACAAAGCGACCTTCGTTTTTTGGAGAGAAAACATCAATGAAAGATGTTACGACCTCTTCAACAACCATTGCAAATACAGAATCAGCAATAAAGGCTAGTATTCTAAAACCTACATTTGCTACTCGGAAAAACAAGATTGATCTTCGTGGTTTAGTGGTTCCTGAGAACGATGCAGATGTAAAAGAAGGTCTAGTAGATGTAATGAATCGTGTTCCTTCATTTAATATTCATAATTTTCTTAAAGGAGCAAAAGCAGCATTTAGGATGATCATCGATGCAGCTTACAAAAATAATGAGAAAGAACTGGAACAGCTGATTGATAAGCGCTATATACAACATTTTAAAGGGCTATCGGCAGGTTATGGTGAATATACAAGCCAGAATGATCCTGAGTTACAAATCTCAGAAATCTATATGTTTGGCAATAATATCTTTATCAAAATCTTATTTGTTGGAAAAAACATTACCAACAAAATCAAAGATTTGCATGAAGAATGGACATTTACAAGAAGCACCATTAACTCCGGTAATGAATGGTATCTGACAAACATAGACAGGCCACAGTGATGTTTTGTGTTTTCTTCAGCTAATCGATAGTTTTAAGCTGGGTTTTATAATCATACTGAAAACATGTGCAGTCCTGACTATTTAGTCATCCTGAACTGTAAGTCATGCCGGACTCGATCCAGCATCTTATTACGCTTCCTGAGATACCGGGTCAAGCCCCGGCATGACAGTGTATGAAAGACACCTGATCAAGCCCGGTATGACTTACATTGGCTTTGTATAAGGATTTTTTATTCCGGACACTCGTGGAGCGACAGCACATTGTCAAAATAACTTTGTCAGTACATAAACTATGAAATATCCGCTGATCCTAATTATAAAATTTTACCAATATTTTATCTCTCCATGGCTTGGAAAAAATTGCAAATATTCACCTACTTGTTCGGCTTATTGCCTAGAAGCAATCACTAGTCACGGGGTGCTCAAAGGCTTGTTTCTTAGTATAAAACGTATAATGCGATGCCACCCATTTACAAGCGGTGGCTACGACCCTGTTGAACAACATGTTGAACGAAATAAATAAAAAATCTTGCAAGGTACTGAACTTATAAAATCTTACATAGCTAATACCCCTGAATTACCGGGGGTATATAGGATTTTTGATTCTGACAAAAACACCATTTATATAGGCAAAGCAAAGAACCTAAAAAATAGATTAAGCCAATATACTCTTGAACTGAAGGGTAAGAACAAGATCATGGTTTCTCTTGCCTGTTATGTTGAATATAGCATTACTGAATCTGAATCGGCAGCTCTGCTTCTTGAAGGGCAATTAATCAAAAAATTTAAACCTAAATTCAATATCTTACTAAAAGATGATAAATCTTTTCCATATATTAAGCTCCGGCTTGATCATGAATACCCTCAACTGTTAAAGTTTCGCGGGAAGAATCTTACCGACGGTAAATTTTTTGGCCCATTTGCCTCTCCAATGCATGTGGACACAACAATATTAGAGCTACAAAAAATTTTCAGGCTTAGATCTTGTTCCGATAATTATTTTGCGACCCGAACCAGGCCATGTTTGCAATATCAAATTCAACGTTGCTACGCCCCTTGCGTTAATAAAATATCAAAACTCGAATATGATGATTTGGTCAGCGAAGTACAAGCTTTTCTTGCTGGTAAAAATCATACTCTACAAACTATGCTATCAAAGAAAATGGAACAATTTAGCAACGAGCTGAATTACGAAAAAGCTGCAGAAATTCGTGATCGAATAAAGGCCATAAGTTATGTCCAACTTAAATCTCAAAATTCGCATGATCTGAATGACGCAGACATTATAGCACTTGCTTCAAAAAACGGTGTGTTCTGTATCCAAATATTTCTTTACAGATCGCATCAACCTTGTGGCAATCAAGCTTATTTTCCTTCTCATACAGATAATGAAATAGCTAATGAAGAGGTTTTAGGAAGTTTTTTAATGCAGTTATATCAAACCAAAATTCCGCCAAAAGATATACTAATTAGTCATGAACTCGAAGACAAACCCATTTATGTCGATGCGCTTAAACAACTTCACCATGTGGACATAAAAATCTCTGTTCCAAAACGCGGAGCAAAAAGTAAAATCATGGAAAATGCTTTGTATAATGCCGAGCTTTCATTACAGAAACATTTACTTATGGGAGCTAAAAATCATAATGCACTCGTCGACATACAATCACTATTTAACTTGACCGATACGCCTCAGAGAATAGAAGTTTATGATAATAGTCATATTCAAGGGGCATTCCCTGTTGGTGCTATGATAGTTGCAGGACCAGATGGATTCGAGAAAAAAGAATATCGCCTTTTTAACATCAAAGATGAGCCTACAAGCATATTTGGAGGTGATGATTACGCTATGCTACGCGAAGTTTTAAGAAGAAGACTAAAAAGATTAAAGTCAGAACCAGAGCGTAAACCTGATTTGATGATTATAGATGGTGGTAAGGGGCATATGAACATTGCTTCTGAAATAATGAGTGAACTAAGCTTACATGTACCATTCGTCTGCATGTCCAAAGGGGTCGATCGAAATAGCGGCAAAGAACAGTTTCATATCCCAGGCCAGGATGTATTTACCCTAGATAAAAACAATCCAACTATGAAATATCTACAAATTCTGCGCGATGAAGTTCATAATTTTGCTATAAAAAATCATAGAAGTAAACGCTCTTCGGCCATTAAGCATTCTTCATTAGATATGGTGCCTGGTATTGGCTCGGCAAGAAAAAAGGCGTTATTAAATTACTTTGGATCATTCAATGCCATATCTGATGCCACTGAGTCAGAACTTGGAAAGGTCGATGGTATTAGCGATGAGCTAGCAAAAACTATCCATCGTTTCTTGAGATCTTGAACTGCAAAGTATCATGCTGAACTTAGTGTGCTGCGCTGTCAGGCATCGTCAAGTTAATGAATTAGGGTTGTAAAAAGGCGAAATACACTTTTTGCAATCTCAAGAAGTTACCCCTACTTAACTTGACGATGCCTGCTGACAGCACAGCATTTTCCCTCAATAAAAACAGATACTACTGATCTGCATTATCGCCAAATAAGTTGACATCTTCAAGGTCTAGCCAAGAACAAATTTGCTCAGTTATGTCATGGATTACTCCTTCTAAGATGCTTCCAGTTAAGTTGCTATCATGAGTAATACCCGCAAACTTGAAATAGTTTTTAGCGATAAAATGATCTATTGCATCAGTGTTGATCATATTATTTTGCTTCATAAATAGACTAACTAATGTTTTATCCAAATCCTGATAATCTCTTAAGTAGCAAACTTCTTCAAGATTGAATTCGGTATCAGTAAGCCATTTATTGTTTATGAAGTTACAAATATTGACTAATTTATTTGCATCCTGAATTTGTACAACTCCACTATAATCATCACTAATTTCACTTGGACTTTGAATCTGATAATTATGATTATTACACGTAAAGTTCAATAGTGAATTTAAGTGCAATGTTAGAGCGCCTATACATACATCCGATGCACCAGTGATATTGATCTGACTGTTGTTGCCTACAACTATGTTAGTATGTTCTAAGGGAGCATAAATATAGCTATTGTAAAAATCAATAGTACCTGCAGTAGCTTCTAGTGAGCCCATTTGAATATGGCTATTTACCACGGTTATATGGTGGTTATTTTGTACTTCAATGGTTGATCTAGGATCTACAGGGATTATTTTAGCTGAGATATTATTGGCTACGTCTCCCAAATCTGCATCTACAGTTGTTATTACTCCTGGCATAGCTCCACCTATGTAGACTGCATTCACGTTTGCAACATAATTGTTGACGTCTAAGATTTCAACTAGACTGTGGCCATTAAGATTCGTAAATATTCCTTTTGACATATTATAAATTCTCCATGTTATTAAATTATCAAGAAACTAATAGATTTTAATTTCTTGCAGAGAACTGTTATCATTAATTAGCTAATTTGTCAATATTAATCAATTTATCTTAGTAAAAAAGAGGCCACCCTCAAGTTAATGAATTCGGGCGATGTTTTCTGCGAGTGAAAAATCAACATCTGGATCAAGCAAGTAAAGCACAGGATAGCTTTCTCTATATGAGTGATGCCCTTTGAATAATACCCCTCGGGAAGACTAATAAAAAGTTTGTACTTAACATTATTTTCTTTGGACGTTACAAATTTTGTCTCTGTATTAGGGAGTATTATCTGTTTTGCATGGCCAGAAGAGCAAGCTCATAGCAAAAATAGTAACCATATTGATATGGCGTTAAGCTTATATTTCATCACTCTTTTTACGGTTTCATTGATCATTTTTAATTATCACTTACCATTTTGAGATAACCTTGCACAACATAACAAAGTCATCCTGAACTTGATTCAGGATCTCGGGAAACTAAAGAAGATCCTGAATCAAGTTCAGGATGACTCGTTTTTTCTACGACTAAGCTTTCAAAAAAACAAATGATTATGTAATGGTAGTCATTTTGAATAATACAAAAAATTATTTCTTATAGGCTTTAGCCAAATCAAGATAGTTTTGAAGGTTACCTTGCATAAACTCCTTCTCTTGATCTGTAATCATGCGTACAAATTTAGCTGGCCTCCCAATCCACAATTCATTCTTGCGTACTATTTTACCAGGAGAAAGTAAACTTCCTGCACCTAAAAAACCATACTCCTCTACAATAGATTTATCCATTACAGTAGATTGCATACCAATAAATGCATTATCCTCGATGCTGCATGCGTGTATAAGAGCCATGTGACCAATAGTAATATTACTACCAATATGTGTTGGACCGTCAAATCTTGACGTGTGGATCACTGTGCCATCTTGAATATTGGTATTTTTCCCTATTGAAACTTTGGCTACATCACCCCTAATCACTGAATTGAACCAAATATTGACATGTTCTTGAATTGTTACATCCCCAGCTATTACTACCCCATCTGCCAAATATGCTGTTTCATGGACATTTGGCGATAGATTTTTATAATCAACAAGTTTGTATCCCATATAATTAGTCTATATTTATTAGTAAAGTATAATAAAGAAGTTAAGTGGCACTCGTTCAGGATAAGTTTAAACATTGAAACTGTTTTTGGCTATCTAAAAATACATTCAATCTTGAACATACGAAGCATAGGTCACCGATCAACGCCTTTGTAAATACGCTCTCTCTGCTTTAGTTGCTTACACTCTTAACCCCCGCGCAGCATAAAATTATTGACAGAGTTTATGCTTAATGTAATGTATAGTTAAATGTAATTAACTGTATATTATATATAAAAGCAAAAATATGAGTAAGGAACAAAGAGATAAAATATATGAGGATTGTAAATCCTTTCTACTGGAGCATACAGATGGTAATCCAGAATCAAGTATGTTATACGACATGGCAGAGGAGATGCGTGTGCCATATCGAGACAATCCAGATTTTAATAGTCAAGAGCCTACAAAGTTTCATCACTTAATATACACGTATCAAAAACTAGATGAAGAATATGCTGAAAAACTTTTAAATATTATTTTTTATAATCTAACAGATAGAGCAAAACTATTAAGCAAGAATAAGAAATATGTCTTTCCGGATAAAGAAGAATTTAAAAACTTTCAAAAATTTATGTACCAAAATGGTAAATTCTTTGATGAAGATGGTATAATATTTGAGGAATTGATGCCAGCATTTCTTGAGGTGTATGGCAGAAATTTAAACAAGTTCAAGGAATCTCTCGAGCTAAACCATTTACCTGTCTTTAAGAATATACTGTTGTGCAGTGCGTATAGTCATGGTTGCTATGAAATAGCAAAGGAAAACATTGATGTATTAGAACGGATAAGCAAATTAGAGGTAATAGAACCTAATGATGTTCCCCTCTTGGAAAAAATATTTGCACCTTATTTGCTCGATATTATAAATAGCAAAGATGGAGGGTATATCGACATAGATTATATGCTACAGTTTAAAGAGTACCTGACTCAAACTCTTCAGCATGCTGAGAAAGCAGATATCCTTTTTAAGTCATCTATGTATATAGAACCTAACCAAAACCTTGCTATTTTAGAAGGAATATTACTTAATAATTTGTACGGTTATACCCCTACACCTTATTTAGAGATACAGTTACGAAAAAATCAATTTCTCCAAACATCACCAGAAGAAGAGCCTTTATTTGAGTTTTACCGAGACAATCCTCAGTTTAAGGTAATAGGTAACATTTTGAAAT
>JANNVO010000088.1:0-21472 GCA_031414475.1 Rickettsiales bacterium | reverse complement strand
CAAAGCTCTCTGAGCTATTAGTAGGTCCTTTTGCTGGTGATCAATTTGATTTACCATTCTGTTAAAAGCAGAGGAAAGCACTTTTACCTCATCTTTTTTTAGACCCTCTATCGGAACTTGAACCGAAAAATCGCCGTTTTTAACTTTTTCTGCTGCAATTACTAGTTCTCTGATTGGCCTTACAATGCGTTCAGCAAACCTTCTGCCCCAAATGATCGAAGCCACTAGTAGCACTACACTAAGCAAAATAAACACCATTGAGAACTTAATTTGCATAGCAACTATCTGATTTTTCAGTTTCCCGTATTCAGCTACAACCCCTTTAGTTTTATCAATATGATCTATAATTTTTGTATCCACCAATCTGCCGATTAATAAATAAGTATCGTTATAATCCTTAATCTTAATCAAAATACGTATCTTAGATGGATCAGATTCCACCTGCACCACCTCACCTTTACTGGCTCTATCAATCAAATGAGCCGGAATAGTCATAAACGCAAGCGAAAAACTAAGAGAAGTTTGAGCCAAAATAGTATTGGAATTCCTTTGAAAAACTATAGCTTCGTCAAAAGATCGAAGTTCAGCTTGAGCGTTAATAACCTTTAAAAACAAATCTGGACTATGAATCAAGTCATAATACATCGATGTTAAGTCATCTGAAACAGAAATTGCCGTCTCTCTTAATTGCAATATATGTTCATCTATATAAGACTCACCGACGCTTACAGACTGATCAAGAACTTTTGATATTTTCTTATCAAACCAAGCTTCTATCCCAAAATTAAAAAAATACGTCGAGAATACGGCAACAATAACAGTAGGAAGAGCCGACCCAATGCTAAATGCAATAATAATTCTCTTACGAAGTTTTGAAACTCTACGCTCCCCACCTTTTATAAAAGTAAAATTACTAGATACTCTATTACTAATTATTAAAACACTCAAAATTAATGTTGAAACTAATATAGCAAGTAAAAAACTAAGTGTTGAAAGTGGATCCGAATCTTTTTGAAAAGATATTCCAATGAAAACTACGCTAGATATTATAGTAATAATACACACGACAGCTACTGCGTAGAGTAATGCGTTTTTGAATCGATAATTAGTAAAACTATTCCAGATTTTTTTTAGCATATTTTATTATTGGTTGGATACATAAACAATGACCAATTATTAGTCATGCTGAACTTGATTCAGCATCTCAGGCGGCGAAAGGAGATCCCGGATCAAGTCCGGGATGACTTAGTGTGTTGCCTAAGATGCATGACCTAAGCCCGGCACGGTTGTAATCACAAAACAAAGTCCTCCCCCAAGTTTCAACTAGTTTATAATACCTACAATCACTCTTAATATTCCGAAATACCTAACTCTTTAATTTTCTTACGTAAAGTATTTCTGTTAATTCCCAAAATTTTCGAGGCTTTTACTTGAATACCATCAACATGCTCCAAGGTTTTTTTTATTAAGCTTCTCTCCACTTCATTTATCACTCTCTCATACAAACCAGATTCCGGATTATCACCCGCATGCATTCTAAAAAATTTATCCAGACTTGCCTCAACGGAGTTAGAAAGCGATTCGCACTCTTTTTTCATTTTTCTATATATTTTGAGTTAAATTAATGGTCCATAAAATTCTTTTACCTTATTTTTGACATCATCAACATCGCTTAGTTGATTAATAGTCGCACGAAACTCTCCTGAATTTGGTAAACCACTACTATACCATCCAAGATGCTTCCTAGCTATTTTCATTCCTATATCTTCTCCATAATGCTCTATTATTTCATTATAATGATCAAGCACAACATTTAACTGCACTTCCAAACTTGGATCTGGTAATTTTTCTCCAGTTTTAAGAAAATGAGCAACCCGAGAAATTAACCAAGGTTTGCCGTAGGCCCCTCTTCCAATCATAATGCCATCCGCCTCTGACATTTTTAGCGCAAGTATAGCACTGTCTATACATACAATGTCTCCATTAGCGATCACAGGAATTTTCACCGCCTTTTTGACTTGCGAAATAAATGCCCAATCAGCACGACCTTTATAGAATTGACATCTTGTTCTACCATGCACCGTAATCATTTTAATACCAGCATCCTCAGCAATTTTTGCAAGTGTTGGGGCGTTTTTTGTATCATCATCCCAGCCCATTCTCATTTTGAGAGTAACAGGAATTTTTACCGCTCTAACCGTTTCTTGTACTATTTGCGCGGCAAGTTTTTCGTCACGCATCAAAGCAGATCCAGAAAAGCCTCCTACAACTTTTTTTGCTGGGCAACCAAAATTTAAGTCGATTATCTTTGCGCCCATATCTTCGTTCATTTTGGCAGATTCTGCTATTACACCAGGTTCACAACCAGCCAACTGGACGCAAGCCTTGGTCGCATCATTATCATCGTGGTCAATTGCACATTTTTTCATTGATTGATGTGACCGAATAATCATAGCTCTACTGGCAATCATTTCTGATACTACAAGACCAGCTCCAAATTTCTTTACTAATTTTCTATAAGGTAAGTCTGTTACCCCAGACATTGGGGCTAAAATTACCGGACTTGAAAGCTCAATATTGTCGATTTTTATCTGCATATTATGCTATGTAACTCTTAAAACTGGCGAACTGTACCACAATTATTAATAAAAATCACCACACTTCTCTAATATAGCAAAGAGAGCTCCGTTGTAATATGTTAATTTCAAAGTGAAGTTCGCGGAGCCTATGCTTATAGGTGAGCAAACTGAATTTTCAAAATTGACGTATTACAACGGAGCTGTCAAAGCTATAGCAAGATTTATGTCTGAGTATGAGATTATGACTGGCAATACTATACCTTTTGGGTTTTTAGGACCATATAATTTATAAAAAGGTATTCCATAAGAGCCATTAACAACTAAATAATCGTATATTTCTTGATTATGCGTACTAAAATCTCCTCTCATTGCATACACACTATGATCCTGGAATAACTTCATCGTCTTATTTCTATTTAATACCATCAATTTATTATACTTGCATGACACGCACCAGTCGGCAGTAATGTCCACAAATACTATTTTGCCCGCTTCAACATAAGTTTTGATTTTGTCTGGTTCAAATTTGTGCCAAGTATCATCGATTTGCGTCTGCGCTGCTAAGTCCTCATTACTTGCCCTCATAGGCAGTATCATACTAACTAAAATGATCACCAAAACAACAACCAATTTAACATTATTACTCTTCATAACCCCAGTTACACTCTCTAACGAGAACTTTAATAAGAGCAGTAGCAAAAACAATCCAATAGTACTTCGTTCCCCTATTTGGCCATACAGCACAAATAGAAGCCAAAAAACCGTTCCAGCCATGAATAATATTAGCATTTTCTTTAACACAAACATCCATTTCCCAGGCTTAGGAATAATTTTTAGTATAGAAGGATAAAAAATCATAATGACATATGGCAGACTAAACCCAAGGGCTACAAAGGAGAAATTTAAAAATATTTGAAAATTATTTGCAGCAAATGCTATGGAAACAGCCGCACCCAAAAACGGCGCATTACATGGCGTAGATAAAATTGCCGCTAAAACACCACTAAAATAATGCTCAAGATATTGATTATTTAGCTTATTAATATTTAATTTATTCATCAAACTATCAGGCAGAGATAAATCAACGCGCCCTAGAGCACCACTAATAAAAATGGTCATAACAACGCTCAGAATTATAATAAATTCTGGCTCCTGAAAATTGATACCAAGACCAAATTGACTACCACTATTTTTTAAACCTATGACTATTGCCGTTAAAGCCCAGAAACTAGAAAATATTCCTGCAATAGTAAGTAAGCATGCGATTTTTTTGTCAATTCCATCATCTCTCAAAAACGAAAAAATCTTCAGCGATAACACTGGTAGTACACACGGCATAAAATTCAAAACAAATCCACCTAATATCGACAATATAATAAGCCACAAATAGTTCTCAAACCCAAATCCTTTTTCTGTTGTGTCAATCTTACCTATGATCGTTTGTTTGACTGGAATACACATATCACTACAGATAGCATATTCTAATTCAGCTTCTATATTTACCGGTTTCGTACCATCTCTCGCCTTTATTTCAAGCTGGATACTTATCAAGTCATCAAAGTAGTGCACCACTCCTACACCTTCGATATATTTTTGTTTAGAATCAGGCCAAATTATCTTATAATCTTTGAGGTTGGAAGACTTATTCAATGTAATTTTTATAGGCAAGCCAAATTTTGACACTTCAGCATTTGCATAGATGCTATACCCTTTTAGCATCTTCATTTCTAAAAACACCTCACCCAAATCATCTACTTTTATTACAAAATGTTGGCTAGATGCATAGGCCTCTGATAATATAGAGCTTATAAGGACGACAAAAATACAAACTTGTCTTATAGTCATAACCCATAGTCTTGAAATACTAAACTGTTATAACTATATAGAATAGCGGTAATTAACGTAAATATTTTGATGATGGACCAAAATTTTTCAGATTTAACTGGTAAAATTCTCATAGCGAGCCCATTCGCTATGGAAGGTAATGTATTTCATAAGTCATTAATATATGTTATTAAACATGCAAATGAAGGTTCTATAGGACTGATTTTTAATCGCCCAGTTAGAAGCGCTTTAGCAAATAATCTATTTAACAAGGTTGATACCGATTTTAATTTTGACAAACTCGAGCTCAATATTCATATTGGCGGACCAGTTGAGGTAGAACGGGGGTTCTTCTTGCACTCGAGCGAATATGATAAAAATTTATTGTTCAACCCGAATCAAGGGGAATTAGCTGTTAGTTCGAATGTGCAGATTTTACAAGATATAGCAACAGGCATTGGACCAAAAAACAGCATTTTTATCGTAGGCTATACAGGATGGGGATCAGGACAATTAGATTTTGAATTGGCGAACAATCTCTGGATAATAGCTGACCCAGATAAAGAACTGATATTCTCTGAAAACGATTCCGATAAATGGACAAAAGCTTTGAACATAGTTGGTGTATCAAGCAATGATTTTATACCATTTGTTGCAACTTGTTAAAAACGTTTCTAATACTAGCAAAAATAGTTGCTGCAAAACAGAAATGGAGTTATACCTATTTAAGACGTCGGAGAGCCAACTGCCCGTTCGTTAATTATAAAGGAAATTAGGAGAAATTATGAAAAAAATTCTGTTGATTATAGCAGTATTATTTTTATCTACTGGCTGCAGCAAAAAAACAAAGACAACACTTGGATTGACTGAAACTATGCCAGATGAATATCAAGTACAACGTAACAAATCGCTTGAAGTGCCACCTCACTACAGAGCTCAAGATTCTAAAGGGAAAAATGATGTACCCGTGAAAAAAAAGAAGCTTTCTAAAAGCGAAGAGGCACTACTAAAAGAGGTTGAGTAACTCTAAGACAATGAATAACCGTCATGGCGAGGAGCATACGGACCTACGCGCGGCAAAAGTCATCCTGAATTTATTTCAGGATCTCATGGGACAGAAGGAGGTGCTGGACCAAAAAGACATTCGAAGCACATCAAGTTGGCGTGACACGGTGTTTTTGCTGGCACAAATAATATGGCACCAAAACTAATAAAGGCCTCATATGAATAAAGTTCTTGCATGGGCAATAATATTTCTAACTATCGGTGGTATCATTTACGTTGTATCAGATACACTAGCACCCTTTTTAATAGCTTTTATTTTTGCCTATCTTTTGCAACCAGCCATAGATACAAATTGTAGAAAGTTTTCGTTGCCCAGAGATGTAGTAACGTTTGGTATTTTTAGTTTATTTTTAAGTGGCTTCATTACCATTATAGTTTTAATTGCACCGATAATTTATCACCAAATTTCTACCTTCATCAGCAAAATTCCTATGTACAAAACTAACTTCGATAGCGCGATATCGGCTTGGTCTGCACAGCTTCATAACGTTGATCCAGAACTTGCTAACAAAATTTCCGACTCAGCACAGAATTTTGTTAATGGAACTCTGACCTTGTTTGCATCATTCGCTAATCATATCTGGCAATACACAGTTGCTACAATAAGTTTCTTTACCATTGTCGCTTTAATACCCATTATTTTATACTATTTCTTAAGAGATTGGCCGCAAATAGTAGGAAGTATCGAGTCACTTTTACCAATGCGGAGCAAAAGCAAGGCTAGAGAAATTTTTAATTCAATCAATGAATTACTCTCCGCCTATATCAGAGGACAACTCAATATTTGTATGCTACTGACTTTCTACTATGTGACGGCCCTAAGCATTATTGGCCTGGACCTTGCATTGCTCCTCGGTATTTTTTCTGGCTTTTTAATTATTATCCCTTTCATTGGCGTCCTATTTTCTTTCCTGATTGTAGCAATCAGTTGCTATTTTTCTTTTGGAGCTGGCTCAGAACTTATTTACGTTATTATTCTATTTGCGATAGGCTACGCAGTAGAGAGCTACATCTTGACTCCCAGAATTATTGGTAACCGTATTGGGTTACATCCCGTGTGGATTATTTTTTCCGCCTTCGCTACAGCTAATTTATTTGGATTTGTAGGAGTTCTGTTTGCTATCCCTATAGCTGGAATAGTAAAAGTTTGCTTATCGAATATAATTGACTACTATAAATCCAGTAGTATGTACAAAAACTAAATATGCATCAAATCACTTTTTCTTTTGATAGTAACGATCGCTACGACCCAAGTGAATTTATTGAATCATCATCAAATCAATTGGCTCTTAAGACGCTAACCACTTGGCCACCTGAAACGTGGGGAGTAGCACCCTATGCAAAAACACTTATTTTGAGAGGGCCCAAATCGTCCGGAAAGACTTATTTGGCTAAAAAATGGTCATTAAACTCTGGGGCCTTATTTCTCAAGAAAGCTCATCAGCTTACAGAAGCTCTTTTGTCTCACCACAAAACTTTTGTAATAGATGGATTTGACAGTAGCTGGAACGAAGAGAAAATTCTTCACCAATTCAATTCAATTCATGAAAGTAACAAGTATTTGCTGATCACTACTACTCAAGTTCCAAAACTTACTTTGCCAGATTTAGCGTCAAGAATTAATGCAACAAATATTGTGGACATTGATTTCCCAGATGACAACCTAGTTTCTATGTTGATATTTAAGCTTTTTTCTAACTTTTCGGTAGTTGTTAATAAAGAAGTGATCAGCTATTTAATAAACATATTACCGCGTGAGTTTCCAGAAATAATCATCGCTGTACAAAAAATCAATGACTACGCTATAGAGCATAAACGCAAAATTACAGTACCACTAATTAAGCTAGCTCTAAACACATAGCAATACCCATACCTCCACCAATACAAAGAGTGGCCAGAGCTTTTTTAGCAGCAGATCTTTTCATTTCATGTAGTAATGTCACCAAAATTCGTGCTCCACTTGCACCAATAGGATGACCAATAGCGATAGCTCCACCATTGATATTTACCTTGCTAACATCCCATTTCATTTTTTGATTAACATATTCAGCCTGAGCAGCAAAAGCTTCATTAGCTTCAATTAAATCAAGATCTTCAACATTCCAACCAGCTTTTTCAAGAGCAAGCTTTGATGCCGGCACCGGACCAGTTCCCATAATAGAAGGATCCACACCACAACTAGCATAAGATACTATTTTTGCTATAGGCACTAATTTATGTTTTTTTACTGCGGCTGAAGAAGCAACAAGAACGCAAGCAGCGCCATCATTGATGGCCGATGAATTACCAGCTGTAACAGTTCCATCGGCTTTAAATACTGGCTTTAGTTTAACAAGCCCTTCCATAGTGGAGTTCCCCCTTATCCCTTCATCATGATCAAAGATGAAACTTTCTTTCTTTTTTTGGATTTGGATAGGAACAATTTCATCTTTAAATTTTCCACTTTCTTGCGCTTTTGATGCTTTTAGCTGAGAGCTAAGCGCAAGTTGGTCCTGGGCCCCGCGACTAATATTAAATTTTTCGGATATATTTTCGGCAGTAATACCCATCATTTGACCAGAGAACGCGTCCGTTAGACCGTCATACATCATAAAATCAGTAAGTTTCATATCACCGAATTTATTCCCACCGCGCAGATAACCCCCATGCATGCCAAGAGACATATTTTCCTGACCACCAGCAAGAATTAAATCAGCTTGACCGGCTCTGATTGAGTTTACAGCTAATGCAACCGCCTTTAGGCCAGAACCACAAACTTTATTGATAGTAGTTGCAGGCAGCTCTACTGGCATACCAGCACGAATCAAAGATTGACGAGCTGGATTTTGTCCAGAGCCACCAGTAATAACCTGACCCAATATAATCTCGTCAAATAACTTTGGATCAAGCCTACTCTCAGTTAATATTGCTTTTATCACCTCCGCGCCGATCAAAGGAGCCGCTATTTCCGAAAGACTCCCTAAAAAACTACCAATAGCTGTTCTTTTAGCGTGTGTTATGTAGACTTCTTTCATAGATTTTCTCCATCGATCTTTATATTATTACTAAAAACACCTTCATGCTGAACTTGGTTTCAGGATCTTCTTTCTTATCTCGTGGATCCTGAGTCAAGCTCAGGATTACTTCCTTGTTGCC
The DNA here is from genome assembly GCA_031414475.1 of Rickettsiales bacterium. Classification (GTDB taxonomy): domain Bacteria; phylum Pseudomonadota; class Alphaproteobacteria; order Rickettsiales; family Rickettsiaceae; genus Megaera_A. The sequence goes on along the minus strand of JANNVO010000088.1, from coordinate 12,869 downwards.
TGAGTACCGGCCGAAGGCATGCGAAGCCATCAAACCCAGTATGACTGCTTTCGGACCAACATCTGCTTCTATTATTTTAAATCCAAAGCATTTTTTAGCCAATTATTATATTGCTGCTGAAATTCAGAATTAGGAGATATCAGATACGCAACATGCCCTCCTTCTACTTCTATAACTGTAGAGTTTTTTATCATCTTTTGCAAAGGAACTATTGAGCTATACGGAACTATTTGATCTTTCTTAGCGTAAATAATACAGGTTGGAACATTGATTTGCTTTGGGTCTACAATTGATCCATTCACTTTCCATTCCTTATTGTAGACTATATTATTCAAGCAGAATTCTTCGATGATTTGCAAATAAAGTGATTTTGGAATTGAAATACCGGATTGTAGCCAGTCTTCAACACGTAAAAACAATTGTCTTGAGTCAGGAGATAGAGCAAAATACTTATCGATCTTCTCTTTGTACTGCGAAGGGAACATCAAGAAAAACATTATTTGAACATATATTTTTGGTATTAACTCACTCTCTTTTATGGCACTTTCAAGGCCACAATTTTCAAGGATCAATCTAAGATTACCAAAATGAGAAAAATCCCATGGTGTAGTCAGTAACGACAAGCTACTGATACTAAGTCTAGTTTCAACTGGACTTGGTATACCACAATTCAAGTGCTGAGTTATTGCAACACATATATTTCCACCTATACAATGCCCAATTAGATGAATATTTTTCTGATTATTTTTTCTAACGAAACTTATTATTTTTTGTAACTCTTGAATCAAGTCTTCAACCTTGAGCTGGATATCAGTCTCTTTCCAGTTTACAAGATACACTTCACCGTTTTTACGTAAATTTTGTACAAAATTATTCTCTCCTGATAAAAATAATATTTCTGGAGAATTAAAAATTGACGGGACAATCAGAAATGTATCATTCTTCGAACCTAATGATTCGTATCTCATGAGGTTCGCTACCTCAGAATTGTAGCTTACTGCTAATGATAAAGCAGAATATCTCGGGCTACTTTTTGATTTTACAAATTGATCATATTCAAATTTGTATTGATCATATTTATCTAAATGACAACTTAACATAACAAAATAGCTAGTTTATACCAATTCAATTAAAAACAAATGTTGACTCCTTGGACCCGTAGTGATATATTACGCTGCAATATTTTCATCGTACTGCCAGTATACTCAAAGTGCTATAAAGTTATAGCCCATACTATTGCAGACCTACGACTAGAAATTACTTTTTAAGTTTTTTTTTTGTCTATAGGTGTTTTGCAAGCAATGTCTGATAAAGAACCCAAACCTTTCAACACAATACGTAACATATTTTGGCCAATTCATAGGTCAGAACTTTCTAAGTTTGTCCCTATTTCAGCTTTAATGTTCTGCGTTATATTTAACCAAAATGTTTTAAGAATCTTAAAAGACAGTATCTTAATTTCTGAGGTAAGCGCAGAAATTACTAGTTTTAGCAAGGTTTATGTCGTAACACCAATGGCAGCAATATTTGTTATCGCTTACGCGAAACTAATAAATCACTTACCTATCCACAAAATATTTTATTATTTGGCAGCAATATTCACTAGTTTTTATATCATATTCGCTTTTGTAATATATCCAAACATTGATTTTTTCCATATGGATAGAAAGCTACTTGCTTACCTAATGGATAATCACCCGCATTTAAAATGGTACATAGCTACGATTGGCAACTGGAGTTACGTTATTTTTTACTCTTTTTCTGAATTATGGCCGAATATATTTTATATTTTGATGTTTTGGCAAATTGCTAATGAGATTACTAATACAAATGAAGCAAAACGTTTTTATACATTATTTTCGCTATTTGGTAATTCTTCGCTAATCCTGGTCGGTTTTATGATGATGCACTTGTCATCCGATAATAGCGTTATTAATAGATTATTCACTGTATCGGATAGCAAAATTTTGCTAACTCAAGTCTCAATTGCAATGGTTACAGTCGCTTCTATCTTGTCATGCTTGCTTGTTCGCTATATTTCGAAGAATTTTAGTAGCACCTATTCCAACATGCCTGTGGGACGAATTGATAAATCAACCAGGCCAAAGATGGGAATCATTGAGAGTTTTAAGTATATAGCAAGATCAAAATACTTGTGGTTGATGCTGATATGCTCTGCTTCATTCGGACTCTCTATGAACCTAGTAGAAGCAGTATGGAAAGCTAAGATCAAGGAATTATATCCTACCGTTAACTCATACGCTGAATTTAATAGCTTATATATACTCTGGACTGGGGTAGCAATAATGGTTATGACGATTATAGGTAATAACGTCATGCGTAAAAGCAGCTGGTTCGCAGCAGCTGTAATTTCTCCCATAATTATCCTGATTACTGGAACAATTTTCTTTGCTTTAGTAGTCTTCGACGATCACATAATGAATTTTTTTGATGGAGCAATCCTTATGTCTCCCCTAGCTCTAGCAGTATTTGTTGGCGCTATTCAGAATATTTTATCAAAGGGCTCAAAGTACTCAATTTTGGATACATCAAGCCAGATGTTGTATATCCCTCTTGACCAAGAGCTTCGTACTAAAGGAAAAGCTGCTGTAGACGTAATTAGCCCTAAAATTGGTAAATCCGCTAGCGGACTTGTTCAATCAATGATCTTTACGATATTACCTATGGCAACTTATAACTCTATTGCAGCGCCTCTAATGTTAATTTTTATCGTAGTTTGTGTATTGTGGATTTACGCCATTCGAAAAGTCTATTTTGAATATCAAAAAATAGTATAGCCGTTTTGATCAAAATATCGTATAAATCTTTAGTCTTAGACTGATAAGTCTAAAAAATCATAATTATGGAGTTATGCTATGTTTATTGATAAAATTGCTGCAAAAACAAAAGATGGGGATTTTAATGTTATCATCGAGATTCCGATGAATGATAGCCCAGTTAAATATGAATTCGATAAAGAAGTTGGCGCAATAGTTGTCGACCGATTTATGCAAGTTTCTATGTCTTACCCATGCAATTATGGATTTATTCCTCACACTCTTTCAGATGATGGTGATCCAGCAGATGTTCTTGTTCTCACTCATCACCCAGTTGTGCCTGGAGCTATAATCAAGGTTCGTCCGGTCGGTATATTAATGATGGAAGATGAATCTGGTATGGATGAGAAAATTTTAGCAGTTCCGATATCAAAATTGGATATAACTTTCGATTCTATTAAAGATATTGGTGATGTTTCTGATATGTTAAAAAGAAGAATAACTCATTTCTTTGAACACTATAAAGAGCTAGAAAAAGGCAAATGGGTGAAAGTGGTCGGTTGGGAAAATGCAAAAAAAGCAAATCAAATTATTGATGAAGCTCTTGCAAGAGCAAAACTATAATTGCCGTCATCGTGATTATAACTGTCATCCCGAAACAATTTCAGCATGACAGTGTATGAGAAGAAAATACCTAACAAACTACTTGTATAGCATGTACTTCTTTTGCATGAAGCCATGTATTATTTAATATCACTTAAACTCAGATCATAATATGCTTTTAAGATCAGGAATCATAGTTGCATTTTTTACTCTTTTATCAAGGTTTTTTGGTCTCGCTAGGGAGTTTTTTATAGCGGCTACATTTGGTACATCTGCGCTAGCTGACTGCGTTAATGTCGCCTTTAAATTTCCAAATTTATTCAGGAGGATATTTGGTGAAGGAGCATTATCAGCAGTCTTTATTCCTATGTTTAGCGAAAAACTTGTTACCTCACAAGATGAAGCAAAAATCTTCAGTGGCAAGATATTTACTCTACTGATGGTTACTCTCATCATATTGACAATAATTGTCGAAATTCTAATGTCATATATCGTCTTACTAATTGCCCCAGGGTTTTATCTTGAGAACGATAAATTTGAGCTAGCAGTGATATTATGCCGCATTACCACTCCTTATTTGATATTCGTATCTATCACGGCTCTATTTGGTGGCATGCTTAATTCTGTAAAAAAATTTGCTGCTTTTGCCTTTGTTCCGATAATTATGAGCGTTAGTGTAATCGTAGTTACATATTATCTCCAAGAACACTATACAGCTCATTACAGTATTTCTTATTCATTAATAGTTGCTGGGATATTACAAGTTGCCTTCATGGTATTTTGTTTGTATAAATCTGACCTTGGGTTTCCTATAATTTTTGCACCAAAAGAAAAAGAAGTGGTTCAATTAGTCAAAAATATGGGGCCTGCAACGCTAAGTTCTGGAGCGCAGCAGCTTAATCTTTTTATCTCTGGAGCAATCGCTAGCTTCTTACCGGGAGCTGTTTCTATTTTGTCTTATGCAGACCGTTTATATCAGTTACCTTTGGCACTTATCGGAATTACTTTTGGCACAATTCTACTCCCTGAGTTATCACAAATATATAAAAAAAGAAACTATAACGAAGCTAATTATTTGCAAAATAAAGTCCTGCAAATCGCTTTGTTACTTTCTGTTCCTTCGATGATTGGTTTATTTGCTTTATCAAAACCCATTATTCATCTCATTTATGAACGCGGAAAATTTTTACCTGAAGATACGGTGCTTACAGCAGAGGCACTTGCTGCATTCTCACTTGGATTGCCAGCCTTTGTTATAGCTAAAATTTTAACGCCGATATATTATGCCAATTTGGATACAAAAACTCCTTTTCGTATTACTCTCTACTCGCTTACGATTAACACAATTTTGAATATCGCGCTAATGATTCCTTTTGGTCATGTTGGAATCGCTATGGGAGCTTCAATTGCAGCGTGGATTAATGCCTGGCTTTTAAATAAACATGCAAAACAATACGGAGACTTTAAAGTAACAGATGAAACAAAATTATTTGCTTTCAAAGTGATCTTCAGCTCCTTTTGTATGCTAGTATTTATTGGCTTTGTTATGCATTATTTTGGTGACCTACTCTATTCAAGCAAATTTATCATAAAATCTGCAACACTACTTGGAACTATCACATTTGGAATAGCTATATTTTTAGCAATTTCATATTGTTTAAAACTACATATGGTACTTTTGAAAAAACATGACCCGAGTTTCTAACTATCAAGATCTTTTAAAGATCCTAGCTCTAATCTGCATGATTATTGATCATATTGGATTATATTTCTTTCCTGAAACTTGGATGCTGCGAGCTATTGGACGCTACGCGTTTCCAATATTTTGTTTCTTCGCAGGATTTAATTTTAAGAACAACCTCAGGTTCAAAGTGCTTATTTACGGCATAGCACTGTATCTACTTAGCGCTGTTTTAATATTCCAACAACTAATAGAAGCCAATATTTTGATATCTATTTTTATTGGCTATGTCTATTTGAGCATCTTTCAATCACGCCTGGTACTATCAAATCTAGGTTTTTGGCAGGCTTACACGCACTTCGTTGTCTTGGCTTGCTGCTTTCCACTAACTAGCGCATTTTTTGAATATGGTACTCTTGCCATTGCTATGATGGTTCTTGGCTATTCTGTAAAAAACAACCTTATATCACTCCGTATAGCTGCTTTCACAGCGGCATACACATCGTCTTTATACACCCTAATAATATATTTTGATGACTTCAAAACGCCTGAATTTATCGTAACAGCAATTGTGACTGCCGCAATATATTTCTCCTTAACATTCAAAAACTTTCATCGGGCAAGCAACCTTAGGCTTACAGTAATAAGCAATAATTTATTAGCCGTATATTGCCTTCATTTAGTAATAATTATGGTAGTTTGGAGATATTACATTATAGGCTCATTTTTGGCTTGACTAATCACTGCCTTGGGTATATCTTACGCTCTAGTATTTTAGATGAATGTTTTAAAATAAGGTTAGAAAGGCCGTGTCTAAGAAAAAAAATAAGAATTTACTAGTAAAATTAGTTAGCACCGCAGGCACAGGTTATTTTCTTGTGAAAAAGCGCAATCCAAAAACTTTGACAGAAAAATTGTCATTTAAAAAATACGACCCAAAAGTGCGTAAGCATGTTGAATTTAAAGAAGAAAAAATTAAATAGAGTTTCGTAGATATGGCAGTTAAAATTCGTTTAGCAAGAGGTGGAGCAAAAAAACGTCCTTACTACAGAGTAGTAGTGGCAGATGCTAGAGCTCCGAGAGATGGAGCATTCATTGAAAAGATTGGAACATATAATCCATTGCTAAAGAAAGGAGACGAAAACCGCGTTACTTTAAAAGCTGAGCGCATTGAGCATTGGTTAGCTCATGGTGCACAACCTACCGAGCGTGTGATTGGTTTTATAAAAGAAGCCGGAATTAAATTGCCAGAATCAATTCTTAGAAAAATGGATACAAGAGCGAAAGCTCAAACAACAAAACCTTCAAGGAAAGAACTAAAAGAACAAGCATCTAAGTAAGATGTTTGTTTAAAAGTAAGGTTTTTTTGGAGTAAAATTTTTGTAGGAAATTTTAGAAAAAATAATTTTTTAGGAATCAAGCCTGCTTTTAGTGAGCTAGTACCAAGAAAGAGTTTTTACAACAAAGTTATACAAAAAAAATACTTCCCCTCGCCGGATTAGCTCAACGGTAGAGCAACCGCCTTGTAAGCGGTAGGTTGTCAGTTCAAATCCGACATCCGGCACCACTTTATACAACTTTTCATAATATTTAACCTTAGTTTGGCTTCAAACGATTGAATTTATCGTTAAATTACGTATTTGAAAGCACCTCTTATGCAACTAGCAAGTCATCCTGGACTTTCGGACCCGGGGTCATTTTCCAACGCCTGAGATACCTGGTCAAGCCCGGCATGACTAATTGTGTTGCGTCTTGTTTTTAGTCGTCCTCGTGGTCGACTAAAAACGCAGTCATCCCGGACTTGATCCGGGATCTTCTTCCGTTGCCCAGGATCTCCTACGTCTCCCGAGATGCCTGGTCAAGCCCGGTATGATGACTAGATCTGTGTTAATGCCCAGTGGATCCGAATCCGCTAGTTCCTCTGCTAGTTTCCTCCAATGAGTCAACTTCTTCTAAAATCACGTGTTCATATTTAGCAATCACCATTTGGGCAATGCGCATACCGCGCGTTATGGTAAAATCAGTTTTTCCATGATTTATAAGTATAACTTTTAATTCCCCACGATAGTCTGCATCTATTGTACCAGGGCTGTTGAGTACTGTGATACTGTTCTTTGCTGCTAGACCAGAACGTGGTCTTATTTGCGCTTCGGTGCCATGAGGTAGTCCGAGTGCAACTCCTGTTGGTACAATCTGTACTTCACCAGCCTTGATGATTAAATCCGCATCTATAGCGGCGGCAAGATCCATACCAGCACTTTGATCTGTTGCATAATGTGGTAGAGGAAGATCCTTTGCATGATCTAGCTTAATAATAGAAACTTTTGTCATTACGTATGGTTATTTTAATGATTGATTAGGTAATAAAGCGACTTTAAATATATTGTGAGCATGTTACCCCAGCACCATTACTCCGTCAAGTTGTAATAGCGCAGAACTTCATTGTCAATTTAGTAGTAGTTGTACAAATTTTACTTTTATGCCAAGATAACGACATAATTTTATGGAGTAAAAATAATGCAAAAAATAGTACAACTGCAAGAAATAAAGCTAGTGGGAATTAGCTGCAGAACTAATAATGATCATATATTTGAGAGTGATCCATCAATTAATAAAATCGCCACCACTGTACAAAAATACTTTTATGAAGCTTTAGCTGAAAAGATTCAGCACCGCAAAAAACCAGGAACCACTTACTGCGCCTATACAAATTACGAAAGTGATTTCACTGGGGATTACACCTTTTTTATCGGCGAAGAAGTAAAATCTTTTGAAAATGTACTTGCAGAATTTGGGACTCTATCTATACCCACTCAAAATTATGCAAAATTTACAAATGGTCCTGGTCCAATGCCTGGAGTATGCATCGATATGTGGCAAAGGATATGGGCCATGCAATCCTCCGATTTAGGTGGTGATCGAGGTTATATTACTGATTTTGAAGTATATGATGAACGTGCTCGTGATCACCAAAATGTGACGCTTGATATTTACATTGGCCTCAAAAAATGAGTATCGAATTTACGTCTACACCACAAAGCTCAGAGATTGATTTCCTGACCCAGAAGATTAATCAAGAAACCAGTGAATTTGGTTCGGCTTATCCTTTTGCGTTTTTTATTCACAATGAGATAGGCGAGATCATTGCTGGTTGTAATGGTTCTGTTGTGTTTGGTGGTATCTACACAGATCAATTGTGGGTTCATCCAGATCATCGTCGATCTGGTTTAGGTCTGAAGCTTATGAAACAGGTACATGATTATGGTCGCAAACTAGGATGCCAGATTGCAACTGTTAGCACGATGAGTTTTCAATCGGGCTATAAGTTTTATAAAAAATTAGGATACGTGCTTGATTTTGAGAGACCAGGCTATACACAAAATTCCAGCTGTATCTTTTTAAAGCGAAGTTTGTAATGTTTAAAGCTGATTGGGAAAAAACAAGCGTTACACATCACATGCCAGAAGGCATGGTAGATAAAATGGTACAGCTCGCTTATCCAGATAAAAAACTCATTTCGTATGAATTGATTGCTGGTGGATGCGTCAATCTCAACATTAAAATTCTGCTGCAAGATGAAAAGCACCCATTGATTTTGCGTGTTTATTTGCGCGATAAAGATGCTGCTTATCGCGAACAAAAACTTAGCAAGCTATTAAAACAAACTGTTCCGATACCACTGACGCATTATATCGACGAACTTGAGGGTTACCATTTTGCCATTACAGAGTTTATGCTCGGGCTTCCGCTTAGAGATCTTTTACTGAGCACCGCTCCGCATGATCTCAGCGCAATCATGCATGAGGTAGGCACGATTCTTTCAAAAATTACAGCACATGAATTTTCAGAGGCGGGCTTTTTTGATAAAAAGCTAAACGTTATTCCGCATTCACCATCCGATGATTGTTTAATTTTTGCTAAGGACTGTTTGGAGAGCAAGACTGTATTGTCTGTGCTTACACCAGATATGACCTCCAAAATCAGTCAAGTTTTTCATCAATATGGCCACCTATTTCCAGGTGAAAGCGAAAACCATCTTGTCCACGCTGATTTTGATCCAGCCAATATCCTTGTGAATAAAGTTTATGGCGTTTGGAAAGTAAGCAGTGTTTTAGATTGGGAATTTGCCTTTTCTGGTTCTGTGTTCTGGGATGTCGCTAACATGCTCAGATATGCCCATAAAATGCCACCCGAATTTCAAGATGCATTCTTAAAGGGATTATTTGCCAATAGTAATGTTACCTTACCTGAAAATTGGCGCGTCACAGTCAATCTATTAAATTTATCATCGTTACTGGATTGCTTAAAAAGATCAGACACCAAAAGTCACCCCCATCAATGTGCTGATATTCGTGAACTGCTTGACCATATTTTATTAGAGTTAATCCCATGAAACAAACAGATCGTATTGAAATTAAACTCTATGATCCTAATTGGCCCAATATTTTTGAACTTATGAGGGGAGAATAGTAATCTGTTTGCTAACTTTTCTTTTGATGGTTGACTAAGAAAAGATAATGAGGTATTATTTCTTTATGATCAACATTAAGAAAATAGACCTCTTTCGAAACTCGCTACCAAAGAACAGATGCTAGGAGCCCACGGAGCTGAGCACCAGAGCGTACTTAATGTACGTGAGGATGTGAGCACCGGAGCGACAACACAGTTGTCTTTGGAAGTAGAGTTTCGAAAGAGGTCTAATATAGTCGTTTAATTTGGATTAGGTTCTAGGCGTAAGGAGTTGAAGCCTATATACAATTAAGAGAGCGACGAGCAACAACGCACATAATTCAAAGTGGATGACTATAATATCAATGAATCAACGTATCGGGACATATATTACTCAAAAAATTGCTGGAGAGTCCTACAAGGCCTACGTGCCACCTAGATTACCACCCAAACCACCTATAGATTTAGCCAAGCTTTATCCTTATTTAGAAAAGGCAACTATTGCATTAGCCGAGCTAAATAGCGTTCATAAGTCGATTCCTAATACTGCACTTTTTGTTTATATGTATGTTCGTAAAGAGGCCCTGCTCTCAAGTCAGATTGAGGGTACACAAAGCTCATTTTCAGATTTGATGCTTTTTGAGCACCATCAGAAACCAAAAGTTTCATTGGATGATGTTGCAGAAGTATCTAATTATGTAAAAGCTATCACCTATGGCTTAAAAAGCCTAAATGAAGGTTTTCCTCTATCGCTCCGGTTGCTTCGTGACATTCATGGTGTGTTATTATCTGGTGAACACGGCACAGTTAAACTACCAGGAGAATTTAGACGCTCACAAAATTGGGTTGGAGGCACAAGGCCAGGTACGGCTTTATTTGTTCCTCCTCCAGTTGACCAGTTGAATCAATGCTTATCTGATTTCGAAAACTTTTTGCATGATAATACTTTACCAGTTTTAATCAAAGCAGGTCTTGCACATGTACAGTTTGAAACAATTCATCCCTTTTTAGATGGTAATGGCCGTTTGGGTCGATTATTGATTACGTTGCTTCTTTGCAATAGTGGCCTGCTTGATGAGCCAATTTTGTATTTGAGCCTTTATCTTAAACAAAACCGACATGTCTATTACGACTTGTTACAAGAAGTAAGATTGCATGGTACCTGGGAAACATGGCTTGAATTCTTTTTAGAAGGCATATTTAAATCTTCAAAGCAAGCAATGCAAACAGCTATCCTTATCAACAATCTGTTTGAGCAAGACATTAAGAAAATATCCTCTTTAGGGCGTGCAAGGTTTTCTTGTGAGCAAACTCTTGAGTACCTAAAAAAATTACCGCAAGTAACAACTACTTTGCTTGCTAGCGAGCTCGGCATGACAGCACCGACTGCTAGAAGCTCTCTCAATAATATGGTGTCTTTAGGTATTTTAGAAGAAATGAGCGGTAAAAAGCGTGATAAAATATACGTATACCGTAGCTATTTAAATATTCTTGAAGATGGTGCACAGCCATTTAAACAGTAATATAACTCTAAAATTCGTTATGAACACCTTTGAACGCAATATTATAAGTATGTATGGGAGCCTCGGTAAGGCGTGGCTGGATGACTTGCCTGGAACAATCAAGGCTATAGCCATGCAATATGGCTTATCTGAGCTCTGTCCTGTAAATGATCTAAGCTATAACTACGTACTATCAGCTGTTCAAGATAATAAACCTATCATCTTAAAGCATAGTTTTGATATCGATACTTTGAGGAGAGAAGCCGCTGCCCTTAAGGCATTTGCAGGATATGGTGCGGTTAAAGTGTTGGCTGAAGATAAGGGGACTCTAATTTTGGAACACGTAATTCCAGGCTATTCATTGAAATCTTATTTCTGGGAAAGAGATGAAAAGGCAATCCATATTGCTTGTAACCTAATGAGACGTCTTCACCTAGCACCTTTACCCAAAGATGGAACTTTTCTCCATATTAAAAACTGGCTATTGCCACTGGATAAAGAATGGAATATACCAACTCATTATCTCCATAGGGCACGCCAGCTACGTGATGATTTGCTTGCAACCTCAGGTCCTGACGTTTTGCTCCATGGGGATTTACACCATGATAACATCCTATTTTCTTCTGGCGAGTTCCAGCAAGTTGATCATGATAAAAATTGGCTTATAATTGATCCCAAAGGTGTAATTGGGGAAGCGGCCTACGAGGTGGCTGCTTTTATTCGCAATCCTATTCCAGGACTGATTGCTTTAGAGATGGCGCCCAGTATTATTAACAATCGTATCAATACATTTGCTGAAATCCTAGAAATTCCAACCAGAAGAATCCTTGACTGGTGTTTTGTGCAAGCCGTGCTTAGTTGGGTATGGTACATTGAAGACCATAAGCATGAGACGATACAAAGCATAAACATGGTTGGTCATGGTCCAGCTTATTTCAGAAAATTGCTAAAGATTTTTGAGAGTTTATAATATCACAAACTAACGTTATAGTGTGTGGAAACAAGGCTATGGCGGGAGTGACGGGACTCGAACCCGCGACCCTCTGCGTGACAGGCAGATACTCTAACCATCTGAGCTACACCCCCTTAGCCTCTTGCGATTGGTAATATATATCAGATTATAAAGACCCGCAAGCATAAATTCATATTTAGTCGCTATGAATTATTTGAGTACTGTTATCCTGATATTTAAGTAGTAGTCATCCTAAACTTGATTTAGCGAAGCCCTACCTCTTGGCCTAGAATCCCCGGCAGCGCGATCCGTCATACCGGGCTTGATCCGGGATCCCAGGCAGCACAATCCGTCATCCCGGGCTTGATCCGGGATCTTCTTTTGTCGCCTGAGATGCTGAATCAAGTTCAGCATGACAGAATTACTACGTCGTCATACCGGGCCTGACCCGGTATCCCAGGCAGCGGAATAAGATCCTGGGCCGAAAGGCATGCGAAGCCCATCAAGTTCAGGATGACAGTGATTTAATCAACCACTAATTTTTGTCAACCAGAATGCTAATTGGCATGATTATTGCTTAACAATTAGCAACTCTTAAGGTATGCAAAATATTTCGAGTATTCTTAAAGATCTTAGAAGATTAGGTTTTATTGACTTATTAATGTATACTATGGTACACTGAACATACTATTAACTAAGTTTAACTAATTAAGTAGATTTTAGTGCTAATGAAATAATTAGCGTTTTAAACAAAAAAACAAAATGGAGAAAATTAAGATGCCTTTAACACTAGGAAATGATCTAACAGGTTTAGTATCAAGAGAAGTAGATGCAGCTGGAAACAAGGCAAGTGGTCTTGGTGCAAGCTTAACAACTGGTAACGATACGTTCGTAGAAGTTGTTGA
>JANNVO010000087.1:0-5502 GCA_031414475.1 Rickettsiales bacterium | reverse complement strand
ACCACGGCGACGATGATGATGACGACGATCACCACCATGGCGACGATGATGATGACGACGATCACCACCATGGCGACGATGATGACGACGATGATCACCACCATGGCGACGATGATGATGACGACGATCACCACCACGGCGACGATGATGATGACGATGATCACCACCACGGCGACGATGATGACCACCATTCACAACAAGAAATGGCGGCTGCGGACAATGATGATTGGACAAAGGTGATCTCTGATGACGATCATTCGGGTCATTCTGAACCAAGTAATTGGATGGAGGATGTCGAAAGTGATCATGATGATCATGGTCAGAGTCATGATCATGGTCATAAAAATGATGATGATCATGATGGTAATAACAGTGACGATTATGATGATAATCATGATCATGGAGATGGCGGTGGTGGTCATCAAGGAGGTGGTCATAACCATCCTGCTTAGTAGATGGTTATGTTGAAATTAGACCAAAATGCTACTGGATAAATATTGTGAATATGGATTTTAGTAGTTTTTTGGTCGCGCTGTTTTGTGTGTCAAAGAGTAATTTTCAATTTAAAATTGCTTTTTGATATATATAATTATATCAATGAGTTGTAAGCGTAATAATTTTATGTTGGAAACATATGAATCTTGTAGATAAATATGGGCTTGATGATCCACTATCCAAGTTTAGATTAAAAAAAGCTGAGTTAGTTACTGCAACGTTAGCAATTAATCTGCTCTCCCTTTCTCTTCCAGTCATGGTACTTCAGGTCTATGATAGAATTCTTGTTAATCGTAGCGATGGCACTCTAGTTGTATTAGTTGTGGGTGTGTGTATTGCTATTTTTTTTGAAGCTATTTTGAGAATTGCAAGATCCTATACTATGAGTTGGACTGGTGCGGTGTATGAATATACTCTGGCAGCCAATGCTATGAGGTACTACATCAATGCTGATCCAACGAAAATTAAAACAGAGGGGGCCGGTAGACAAATACAGAATCTTGGGGCTTTCTCAAAGTTAAGAGATTTTTATGGCGGTCAAACTATGATCACATTAGTGGACATTCCGTTTGCTATTGTTTTCCTGGTCTTAATTTCATATTTGGCTGGAACATTGGTATTTGTTCCGATTGTACTAATTGCTATCTTTATGACTATTACTTGGTTTTTAGGCAACAGGCTTATGAGAGCGCTAAAAGCTCAAGGTGTTTGTGATGATAAAAGATATAACTTTATTATTGAAGCATTGCAGGGAATTCATTCTATAAAATCTTATGGAATTGAAGCGGTTTTTCAAAGACGTTATGAAAAGCTGGAAGAAGATTCAAGTTTAACTAATTATAATGCTTCGCTTATAAGCACAGAAGGTTATAATTTTGGTGTATTGTTTAATGAAGTGATGGTTATTGCAGTCGTCTCTGTCGGTGCACCTATGGTTATCAACGGTGACTTCACTACTGGTGGATTAATTGCAACTGTTCTTCTGTCTGGTAGGTTGATGCAACCTATTCAAAAAGCTTTGTTTCTTTGGACCAACTTTCAGGATTATAGGCTTGCTAATGAGACAGCTAATTCTATATTTTCAATTGACCAAATTCAGCGACAAAAAGCGCAAACTAATCATGAGAGTATTGGTACAATTGAGCTTAAAAATGTCAGTTTTGGTTATGGAGCAAACTTGATATTTAGCGATATAAATCTGAGTCTTCGTGTACCAGATATTATAGCGATACATGGGGCAAATGATGCTGGAAAATCTACGCTTCTTAGGTTAATTGCTGGAATTTCACAGCCTAGTTCTGGTTCTGTGATAGTAGATGGAATTCATGTAAGTGAGTTAGCTTCTGAAGACTTAGTCTACCACGTAGGATTAATTGCTGCTGAGAGCATAATGTTTCAAGGCACAATTATGGAAAACCTTACTGCTTTTGATGAGTCGAAGGAGTCAAGGGCTCTTGAGCTTGCGGCTCTTCTTAATGTTGATAGAGAAATTGCATTATTGCCTCATGGATACGAGACTAAAGTGAGTGATGGTTTTGCTGATACTATTGCTCCTGGAATTAAGCAACGTATTGCTATAATAAGGGTGTTGCTAAACAAACCAAAAATTATTCTATTTAATAATGCTGACAAGGGGTTAGATAGAGAGGGTTACAGTCACCTAATAAGGCTTCTGACTATGCTTAAGGGTAAAGTTACAATGATTGTTACAACAGATGATCAAAACATTAGTAAGTTAGCAGATAGACATTATCTTCTTAAAGATGGCAACTTAACTGAAGTTGAAGCTCAAAGCGCGGCTATCTTTGAAATAAAACCGTATAAAGAGTTGAAGATATGATTACAGCAGTCGATTTAGTAGCGGAAAAAGAGCAGGCAAATTATATTGAGACTGATAGGATAGATGCGTTGATGCATCTGTTTACTATGCATAGTTTGGTTTCCAAGGTAACTGATGATGAAAACCTATACGCAGCTTCTTTGGCTATGCTTGTTTCTTCATTAAACTTAAATGAAAATGCAAAGCATTTATTTGAATCTTTACCTTACACGAAAGGTAGAGAAATTGATTTACTAGATATTTTGAATACCATGGCAAATCTTGGTTTTACTAGCCATGAGATGGAAATGAATCTAAGAGAAATTGATGATAGATTAATGCCATGTTTGTTCATACCGGATAGAAAAGGTACTGTTCCAATAGTCTTGCTTTCAAAGAAAGATGGTGTGATAACTGCTTTCGGTAGTCGTATAAAAAAAATAATAGAATTTCGTCCAAAAAGCGTTAAAGGTAATGCTTACTTTTTTGAACGAATAAATTCGGATCAAGTAGAGGAAGATTTTCAAACTAAAAAAGCGGCTGGTATGGCTTGGTTTAGCGTAATATTTAGCCGATTTCGTCCGATTATGAACGAGATATTTTTGGTAAGTATATTTATTAATCTCCTATCTCTTGCAATGCCATTATTTATTATGTCAATTTATGATAAAGTAATTGGCTCTGGTTCAACGACAAGTTTAAAAAGTATTCTTATTGGTATTGGTATAGCAATATCAGCAGAATCCGTATTAAGGCTGATGCGAATAAAATCTATCATATGGCTAGGTGTTAGGCTTGATAATATTGTAAGTAACACAATTTTTGAGAGATTATTGTTAATGAAGGCTGCTTATACTGAGGGGGCTTCAATTTCAGCACAAATCTCTCGTATAAAGTCATTTGAGTCTGTGCGTAAATTTTTTACAGGACCGTTATTTTTGGTCATTATAGAGCTTCCTTTTACTATAATTTTGTTAACAGCAATTTGGATGTTGACTGGTGTGTTAGTGGTTATTCCTTTTGTGGTACTGGCCCTGTTCACATTATTATTGTTCTATTATCAGTCCAAAATTCGTGTTGCAATGAGAGCCGCGGCTAGAACTAGCTCGTATCGTCAGCAACACGGAATGGAAACTTTCATAAAAATGCATGCGTTGCATCACAATGGTATGGCTAGAAACTGGTGGATGAAATACAAAGAAAAATTAAGTCACTCTTCTATAACAAGCTTTGATTCAAATTTAATTTCATCGACAATAGAAACATTAGCTCATTCGGTTTCAATGATTTCGGGATTAGCTGTTATTGGATTTGGTGTTCAGTTGATTTGGAATGGGAGTATTACTATAGGGGCGTTAGTTGCTACAATGTTATTAATTTGGAGAATATTAGGGCCTCTACAGACCATGTGTTCAATGCTTCCTAGAATTGAACAGTTAAAAAGTAGTATTGATCAGATTAACAGGCTTGTTAATGTAGAAATAGAACGCAAACCAACGGTACTTAAAAAGCCTATAGAGAAATTAGATGGGCGTGTGAGATTAAGTAATGTAGGATTACGCTATAGTACAGAGGTTGAACCTATTTTTGTTGGTTTGGATATAGATGTGCAACCAGGAGAAGTTATTGGAATTACTGGTGTTAATGGGTCTGGAAAAAGCTCTTTGCTAAAGTTAATCAATGGTTTATATAGGCCGCAAACAGGAACAATCAGAATTGATGATACAAATATAAGGCAACTAGAGGCTATAGAATTAAGGAAGTATATTGCTTATTTGCCTCAAATGCCAAATTTTTTTGAAGGTACTATTAAGGAAAATCTGCTTCTAGTTAACCCTCTTGCTACGAATGAAGAAATTAATGATGCTTTGATCAAAGCCACAGCTATGGATGAAATAGAAGAATTAGAGCATGGTTTAGAGACGGTAATATATGGAAATAATCCATCGTTGCCTTCGGGGTTTATATATACACTAAATCTTGCAAGGGTTTTTTTGAAGAAAAGTAACATTATTTTGTTAGATGAATTACCAAATGCTTCTTTAAATGAAGACGCTGGATCTGCATACAAAAAACTTATTTCAGAGTCAAAGGCGCAAAATAAAACAGTATTTTTTGTTAGTCAACGAGATGACTACATGAAACTTGCAGATAGGGTAATTGTACTTCGTTCCGGAGCTAGGCCTACCATTATGAAATCAGATGAATTTATTAACAAATACGGACAATATTAAATGCTAAAATCATTTTTTAGATTGATAACTGGAAGAAATAAATCTCACGCAAAAATAGATCAACTGAGGTATTTATCTCAGTCGGCATTGATTGAAGAAACATCTGCTCCATATGCGGTAAGAACTACTTTGTTTATGATAAGTGTAGTGGTTATATCTTTAATTGTGTGGGCTGGATTTACTCAAGTAGATGAAATAGCTGTTACAGACGGTGAGGTAATTCCAAGCAAACACGTACAGGCTATTCAGCACCTTGAGGGTGGAATTATTTCGGAAATTAAAGTTGTAGAGGGGGAGTTGGTTGAACAGGGTCAAACCATACTGATTTTAGATGGAACGGCAGTTAAGCGTGATTTATCTGCGCTGAAGGCGCGTAGAATAGCTTCGCAGTACAAAGCTCTCAGACTTAAGTCTTTCATAAATAACACGACTCCAAATTTTGCTGAAATAGAAGGAGGAGATGCCAACGATGAACTGGTTAAGGAGCAGCTCAATTCTTTTAATAGCATGATAAAAGCTCGTGAAGACGAAAGAGACGTAATAACAGAGCAAATAATCCAGAAACAATCTGCTCTTGAGGGGCTTGGGGAGAAAAAGAAAACTCTCGAAGAGAATATTAAATTAGTTGGCGAAGAAAGGGATCTTAAGGAGCAATTATACAAAAAGGGTCATCTGAGTAGGTTCAAGTTTTTAGAAATTCAAAAACAAGCGAATGACATTAATGGTGAATTGCAAGAAACTGAATCTGCAATAACCCAAGCGCAGAATGCAATCTCTGAATACAAAAATAGGCTTGACTCTTTAGGATCAACGTCTATTGATGAAGCTTATAAAGAATTGAATCTTGTGGATGGTGATCAGGCCCAGATAAACGAGAGTATAAATAAATTAGAAGAGCAAGTAGGACGACTAGAGGTTAAATCTCCTTCTTATGGGTATGTCAATGTTTTGAAT
>JANNVO010000086.1:0-7114 GCA_031414475.1 Rickettsiales bacterium | reverse complement strand
ACTAAGAGATGGTGAAGTTGTACTTGGTGCAGTTGCTAAGAATACTGCATACAGCATTAACTTACTGACAATTACAGATGAATATTTAAAAACAATCGCTTCATCATTGCAAGATGGTCTAAAAACTATCGGTAGTGCTGGGCCATTATCTGCAGATAAGCTTCTTGTACTAAATAAAAACCTAACTGACAAAAGAGCTCAAGTTGCACTTTTGATCAACACAGCTGACTTTGATGGTAAAGGCTTGCTTAAAGGCGATGCTAAGGACATCCAAGTTCAAGTTGGTTTGAATGTAACTGATAAACTAGGAATCAAAGTTAATGATATTAGCGGTGGAGCTTTGTTTAGATCTTCTATCGCAACGGCGTTGAATGCAACGGTAGCAGCAAATATTGGTACTGCTAACGCTGGTGCATTAGGAACAACATATTATCTCACTGCTAATGCAGCAACGCAAATGCAAAAAGATATCAATGATAATGTGAATTTAATTCATGCAGCAATAACTGGCATTGGCGGTAGTGGTACTGGTATTCGTATAACTTCTACTCAGCTAAGCCATTATTTGTTTTCTCTATCTGCTCCACAAAAAGCATTGCTAGATCAAATGGCTCCAATTGGCCGTGCTGCGTTAACTGCGGCTACCCCTGGTATTACATTTGCTAATGCTAGTCAGGCCCAACTTCAAGCTCGCCTTATTCACAATTCGCCCACGCGTAATGAACTAATTGTACTTTTGGCTGACGATGCCGCAACTAACATTTCTGTTGTAGGAAACGTTGCTAATCGTGTGATTGCACAAGATGTGTTCCAGAATGCATTGAATACAGTTCGTGCTGAGCAAGCTGCTGTTTCGAATCAGAAAAGTAATGTTGTTGAAGCAGCTGATGCACTCAGAGCAACAACAAACGTAACCCAGAAATCAGCAGATTCATACCTAAAAACAGATTATGTACTAACAGCGCAACAATATTCTGAAACTATTAGAACTATGGTTGCGGCGATCACTTCACTGCAAGCTGCTAATAAGATTCCAGAAGCTGCTCAAAGACTAATTGATGCTTTGGCTAGATAAGTTTTAGGCATTTTATTGGTTGTTATTAAAAAGGTTGGGACTTTTATCTCGGCCTTTTTTTATGGATTGTTAGTAGTAGTCATTTCCCTATAACGTCATCCTGAGACAGTATTTAGTCATACCGGGCTTGACCCGGTATCTCAGGCAACGGAAGAAGATCCTGGGCCGAAAGGCGTGCGAAGCCTATCAAGTTCAGGATGACAGCGAGTAGTCATACCGGGCTTGACCCGGTATCCCAGGCAGCGGAAGGAGATCCTGGACCGAAAGGCGTGCGAAGCCTATCAAGTTCAGCATCTGCTGTCTATCTCACGAGATCCCGGATCGAGTCCGGGATGACAGTATTTAGTCATACCGGGCTTGACCAGGTATCCCAGGCAGCGGAAGGAGATCCTGGGCCAAAAAGGCATGCGAAGCCTATCAAGTTCAGGATGACCGTATTTTTAGTCATCCATGAGGGCGACTATTACAAGACGCAACACAATTTAGTCATACCGGGCTTGACCCGGTATCCCAGGCAGCGGAAGGAGATCCTGGGCCGAAAGGCATGCGAAGCCTATCAAGTTCAGGATGACCGTATTTTTAGTCGCATACCTTTGGCCTAAGATCTAAGGCAGCGAAAGGAGATCCTGGGCCAGGCGTGCGAAGCCCATCAAGTCCAGGATGACAGTATTTTGTCATCCAAGCAATTAATCTATAACAAAACCCTATTTCTTGCTTTTTCCCTTAGCAGCAATTATCTCTTCAGCTTCAGCTAGGCTCACAGAGAATGGATCAATGGCTTTTGGTATTGAAGTAAACTTGCCCATGTATTTTACATATGGTCCATATTTACCTATTCCCATATGAATTTCTTCGCCAGATTCAGAATGTTTGCCAAGCAACATCGGCAAATTGAGTAGTTTTACAGCCACATCCAAAGTTAATTCCTCAGGCTTTACTCCATCGGGCAACTGACTACGCTTAGGTTTTTCTTTCTTAGAAACAACCTCACCTAGTTGAACATACCAACCATAAGGCCCCTTCTTCAAATACACCATTTGCCCACTTGGGCCATTGCCAAGCTCTTTAGTATTATCGACCGGAGCAATCGAACCTTCCTCTCCTCCTTCTTCCGTTTTTGATACGGTTTTTTTGTATGTACAATCTGGGTAATTACTGCAAGCTAAGAAAGCTCCATACTTGCCTAATTTCAAACTTAAAGCTCCATTAGAGCAGGAAGGACATTTTTTGTTTTCTTCATACTTCTTGGTACCTTGCTCACCAAACAAATGAAAATCTAGAGATTTTTCAACATAATCAATTACATCAGCAATTTTATGCTCGCTAACTTTTCCTACATTTTCGTTAAAACCAAGCCAAAAATCGCTTAGTAAGCTTAGCCAATTTCTTTTACCCTCAGCAACTTCATCCAAATCAGTTTCAAGATCAGCTGTAAAATCATATTCAACATACTTAGTGAAAAAACCAATTAAAAATACCGTGACCAGCCTGCCAAGATTCGTTGGATGAAAACGTTTTTTCTCTATCTCTACATATTTCCTGTCCTGAAGAACTGATATAATTGACGCATAAGTAGAAGGCCTACCAATTCCAAGCTCTTCCAATCGTTTAACTAGGCTCGCTTCTGAATATCTTGGCGGGGCTTCCGTGAAATGCTGCTCTGGCTTGATTTTTTTTGCATCTATAGCTTCGCCCTCAGACAAAGGCGGTAACATTTTATTCTCTTCATCCTTTTCGTCATCTATACCCTCTTGATAAATCTTATAAAATCCATCAAAAGCAATGGTTGACCCAGTTGCTCTGGCTGTAAAATTATCGTCATCACTAACCAAATCAGCTCCAACCATATCGATTAAAACAGATTCCATTTGACAAGCCATTGTACGCTTCCAAATCAGATCATAAAGCCTCAGCTGATCTTTATCTAACTCGCTCGACAAAAGTTCTGGTATTAACGACATATCTGTAGGGCGTATGGCTTCGTGCGCCTCTTGAGCATTCTTTGACTTAGATTTATAAATCCTTGGCAATTGCGGCAGATATTTACTACCATATTTATCTTGAATCAACGACCTTATATTATCAACTGCCTCACTAGACAAAGTTACCCCATCAGTTCTTATATAAGTGATCAAACCTACAGTTTCACCACCAATATCAATTCCTTCATACAATTTCTGAGCAATCTGCATGGTTTTCTTAGCACCAAAACCCAATTTTCTTGACGCTTCTTGTTGCAAAGATGAGGTGATAAAAGGCGCTGATGGATTTCTCTTTTGCTGCTTTTTTTGGATTGATAAAACCTTAAAATTCTGCCCTTTTAACCTACTTACAATTTTATCAGCTGATTCCTCATTTGCTATAGAGAATTTATCGAGCTTCTTTCCATCGACAACAGACAACATTGCCGTAAATTGATCACCTTTGCTACTCTGCATATCAAGACCAATATCCCAATATTCTTGGGTTTTAAAGCGCTCTATTTCATCTTCTCTCTCGCAAATAATACGCAGCGCTACAGACTGTACTCGCCCAGCCGATCTACACCCTGGTAATTTACGCCATAGAATAGGAGATAAAGTGAATCCAACCAAATAATCAAGAGCACGCCTTGCTTGCTGAGCATTAACCAAATCTATATCTATAGTCCTTGGATTAGCAACAGCTGCTAAAACAGCTTTTTTTGTAATCTCATTAAAGGCAATTCGCTTAAACTTCGTATCATCTTTAATGATTTTCTTTTCTCTTAAAACTTCGGCCACATGCCATGAAATCGACTCACCTTCGCGATCAGGATCGGTTGCTAGGTAGACTTCATCAGCTTGTTTTGCTAATTTTATAATCTCATTTATATACTTACTGGACTTATCAGAAATCTCATATTTCATCGCAAAGCCATCATCTGGCAGCACTGAGCCATTCTTTGACGGCAAATCGCGAATATGCCCAAATGAGGCAATAACTTTGTATTGATTACCGAGATATTTATTTATCGTTTTCGCTTTTGCGGGCGACTCAACAATTACTAGTTTCATAAAAATTCAATATATTAAGTTTATTATGAAAAAAGTTATTTTGCTTTGCAAAA
Source organism: Rickettsiales bacterium (assembly GCA_031414475.1). Classification (GTDB taxonomy): domain Bacteria; phylum Pseudomonadota; class Alphaproteobacteria; order Rickettsiales; family Rickettsiaceae; genus Megaera_A. The sequence continues at coordinate 2,951 of JANNVO010000086.1, read as the reverse complement.
AATACTTTTTTCTATTTATTTTCTTAAATCTCAGGAGTTTTTCTAAACTATTTTTCAGTTCTAGTCCAATACCTAATAGTCTTTAAGTCAATATATTAACGAAATCTTATTACCAACATGCCTTGCAACTCTTCCAGCAAGCTCAAGTTCAAGACATATAGTATAAATTACTGGCAAAGACAATTTTGTCTCGTGGCTAAGCAACTCAAATGTTACAGGCGAAGACGAAAGCAGCCTGATCACCACTTGCCTATCTCCGTCTTTGATTTCTAAATTATCATTCCCTATCGGAAGTTTGAAATTATTGCTAGAGTTTTCTGTTTCTTCAAGAGATTTTTTCAATTTGTCGTATGTTACTATGTTAGAAATAATATCTGCGCTTGATTCAAGCAAATATGCACCATCTTTGATCAATTTATTCGTACCCATACACCTAGGGTCTAGTGGAAACCCAGGAACAGCAAAAATTTCTCTGTTCTGCTCAAGAGCATAATTCGCAGTAATTAGAGAACCAGACCTAAGGCTAGCTTCAACAACCACAGTAGCAAGTGCCAATCCAGATATAATTCTGTTTCTCTGAGGAAAGTGCTGAGAAAGGGGTTTTGACCCAACAGGCAACTCTGCCAATAACAAAGCACTACTAGCAATTCGTTCAAATAAGCCCTTGTTTTCAGGAGGATAAATATGGTCTATACCACCAGCAATTACAGCAATCGTGCTGCTTCCGCTTGCTTCATGAACAGCCGTATCAACTCCTCTTGCAAGACCTGATACCGTAATACACCCCTCATCTACCAATTCCTTGGCAATTTTCGCTGCAAAGGAACGTGAATTAATTGAACTATTTCTTGCACCAACAATCGCAATAGTTTTCTCGGAATTAAGCAATGTGATGTTTCCCTTGTAAGATAGTACAGGAGGAAAATCATGAATTTGAATGAGCAACGAAGAGTAATTAAAATCTTTATATGTGAGCAAATATGCGCCAACTTTTTTTAACGCATCTATCTCTTTCTCTGCAGCAGATCGTGAGAATACCGTAATTGGTTTCGACTTACCGCCTTTAACAGAAAATTCACCAATATTCTCAAGAGCTTTACCAGCAGAACCAAAAAGCTTTATTAAATGAAAAAAAGTTTTCGGCCCTACATTCTCGCTTCTAATTAAGCGCAGAATATCAATCGTCTCCTCAGAATAATTAGGAGATTTATCACGAACAAAAAGATTACCTAGCATTTATTAGTCGTTTAGGTTGAATTAGCATAAATTTCTATTGTATCTTTTTCCTTTTTAATATCATTACTCGTACCCAAAATGGGTTGGCATTTGGAGTATTCGCAAGTAATTTTAAAAAGAAAAAATCTTTTCTATAAATATACGCTAATTCAACCTAAATGACTATACATCGCGCGCTATAGCCTTTCTGCGTTTGATGTTAAGTAGTCAGAAACACCTTGATGAGTTGGGCTCATTCCTTGATCACCCTTCTTCCACCCAGCTGGACAAACTTCTCCATGAGTACTATAATGTTCTAAAGCATCAATCATTCTAAGAGTTTCATCAACGTTCCTTCCCAGTGGCAAATCGTTAATCAAGAAATGTCTAATGTTGAACTGCTCATCAATTAAAAAAGTAGCTCTGTATGAAACACCATCTTCGTTCAAAACATTATATGCATTAGAAATGCTTTTCTTTAAATCTGATACTAACGGGAACTGAATATTTCCAATACCACCTTTATTCACTGGCATCGCTTTCCACGCATGATGAGAGAAATGCGAGTCAACACTAACAGCTACTATTTTTGTATTTCTGGCAGAAAACTCACCTAATCTATTATTAAAAGCAATTATTTCGGAAGGGCAAACAAAAGTAAAGTCTAGAGGATAGAAAAATACAATCCCTTTATGACCTTTTAAATATTTTTTTAGATTAAAATCAGCAACAATACTATTATCCGGCATTACAACTTTCGCCTCAAAATCTGGCGCAGGCTTTCCGATAAAAGGATTCATATAACAAACTCCATAAATTATAAATTTAACTTACCTGGGATAATACAAACAATATTTTACGAAATCAACCACCCATTTTTTGGTAGATAGCAGTAATAAATTGCGCAACTCTCCCACCTTTAATTGCCTTCTTATGATACTTGGTTTCTACATAACCTTCATGGGGAAGAGAATAGTCTTTCTCTTGAATAATAAAATTACCATTTTCTATAAACAACTGTTTTACATACAAAAAATAATCTTCAATGTCAGAGGCAAATGATATAAAGCCTCCCTCTTTTAATTTATCTTTTAAATTATCTAATCTCTCACTATTCAACAATCGTTTTTTCAAATAACGTCTTTTATGCCACGGATCAGGAAATAATACATATATTCCATCGAGTGATGCGGGTGGTATTTGAGCTAAAATTAAATCTACATCATCTGGCCAAATCAAGAAGTTTTCCCACCCATCATGATTAACCTGGCTACTGGTATTACTATTCTTCGTACAGCTGATTTGTTTGAGTACATTTGCTACCCCATTCATGAACACTTCTGCGCCAATATATAAAGATAATGGATTATGCTTGATTTGACTAAGAAAATGCTCGCCCATACCAAACCCAATTTCAAGATATTGTTTATCATACACTCTTGTAAGTAAGCGTTCTTTGCTAAATAAACAACCAGGCAACACTTCTCTGATCGCTCTTTTATTTATATCCGTAAGACTCCTGGCTATACGTCTTGCAAAAGTCTTATTAAGATTATTATGTTTTTCTTCTTTCATTATTTAATTCCAGCAACTTATCCATTAGATGAAATACCACAAATCACCTTGCAAAAAAACTATATTTTATTATACTTCTGAAACCGATTACCAAATTAAAATGAACGAATGGGATTTAAGCGGTGAGTACCCGTAGCCTATATTTATGGCGAGGACACAAG
>JANNVO010000085.1:0-15044 GCA_031414475.1 Rickettsiales bacterium | reverse complement strand
CAATGCAATCTCAGAGACGCTGGTGCATGTAATGTGTTATTAGATGATATTGAAAAACTAGATGTACTTGTCTGCAATGCCGGGATAACTAAAGATAATTTAGCGATCAAAATGACAGACGAAGATTTTGATGAAGTTATTAAGGTTAATTTGAAAGCTGGTTTTATTCTAAATAGAGCGGCGATTAAGAAAATGATGCGAGTGCGATATGGGCGCATAATCAATATAGCATCTATAGTTGGTGTGTCCGGTAATCCTGGGCAAGCAAATTATTGTGCCTCAAAAGCGGGGCTTATTGGTATGACTAAATCTTTGGCTCTTGAAGTTGCTAGTAGGGGTATAACTATCAATGCTGTGGCTCCTGGGTTTATCGAATCAAGTATGACAGACGCTTTAACCGATGCGCAAAAAGATGCAATTATGCAAAAGATTCCGAGTAAAGCTCTTGGTGTACCAGAAGATATAGCGTATGCGGTAGCTTATTTGGCAAGCCCTTTATCTAATTATGTAACTGGGCAAACTATTCACATTAATGGTGGAATGTTGTTAGTCTGAAGATTTTTTATCCTAGCAAAAGATTTTTTTTTGTGGTAAAAGGATGAAACCGGGAATCTTGGTGGCCCAAAATTTCCATGACAAAGAAACTAAAAAAGGTTTTTACATATGAGCGATAATATCGAACAAAAGATCATTAAAACTGTTGCCGAAACTCTAAGAATTGAAGCGACGAGTATATCTCTAGAATCTAAGTTCGTTGATGATTTGGGAGCAGACAGCTTGGATTTAGTAGAGTTGATGATGGCAATCGAAGCTGCTTTTGGTTGCGATATTCCAGATGAAGAAGCTGGCAAGATTTTGACAGTATCTGATGCTGTTAAATATGTAGAAAAGCATATTAACGCATAAATTACCTCTACACAAACTAAGAGATTTAGCGTATGTCAGTAAGAAGAGTAGTAATAACGGGAGTTGGTGCTGTAACTTCGCTCGGAAAAAATGTACCTGATACTTGGTCTGGTATATTGTCTGGAAAGAGCGGTGTAAAGGTTATTACTGAATTTGATACTGGTAAGCTGCCTTGTAAAATAGCCTCCATGGTTAGTGACTTCGAGCCTGAAAAACTTGTTCCCGCGCGTGAGCTAAGAAAAATGGATAGATTTATTCATTTTGGTCTTATAGCGGCCATTGAAGCTATTGCTGATAGTGGTTGGCAACCAGATGATGAGCTCTCAAAAGAGCGCACAGGTGTCATGGTTGGTTCTGGTATAGGTGGACTTGGCATGATTGAAAAAACCTCATTGGAGTTTCATAATCTTGAGAACCCTAAGGTGAGTCCTTATTTTATACCAGCTTCTCTTGTAAATTTAATATCTGGACACATTTCTATAATGTATGGTTTTGCGGGTCCAAACAGTGCGGTAGCAACGGCATGCTCTACTGGAGCTCATGCTATAGGAGATGCTGCAAGAATGATCAAATATGGTGATGCAGATGTGATGGTTGCTGGTGGTGCTGAAGCTCCAGTTACCCCAGTTGGAATGGCTGGATTTTCTTCTGCTAGAGCCCTTGCCATTGACTTTAATGACAAGCCAACCAGAGCTTCAAGACCATGGGACAAAGATCATTGTGGCTTTGTTATGGGTGAGGGGGCTGGTATAGTAGTTTTGGAAGAATATGAGCACGCAGTTAAGAGGGGTGCAAAAATTTACGCTGAGGTTTGTGGTTATGGTTTAACTGGTGATGCTTTTCACATGACTTCACCAAATGGACGAGGCGCTTTTAGAGCAATGGAAAATGCTTTAAAAGACGGAAAGGTAAAACCTGAAGATGTAAATTACATAAATGCACATGGAACATCTACTAAAGCAGGTGATGCAATCGAGCTTGTGGCCGTGCAAACTTTGTTTGAAGGTAATAAGTCTATCAAAATGTCATCAACTAAATCTTCTATTGGTCATTTACTCGGTGCTGCGGGTAGTGTTGAAGCGATATTTGCTGTGTTGGCGATACGTGACCAAATTGCACCGCCTACGCTAAATTTGCATAATCCTATTGATGAAGCCCATATAAACTTGGTGCCACTAGTTGCACAGGAAACAAAAATAGATTACGTACTATCGAACTCTTTTGGGTTTGGTGGAACTAATGCCAGCCTCTTGTTACGTAAGGTCAAGTAAAACTAATTAGCGCATTTTGTGTGTTGCTATTTGTTGCTCATAGACTTAACTATTAAGAACTATAGTTCGTTGTAACCTTGTCATCTTAAATTTCTTAGGTGTTATTCATAGCACCTATTCCCCTAAATCTGAGTTATATAATAAAGTTAATATTTTCGGTAGGTTTCTGCTTTTAGTAAGCTTAGGAATAGTGGATAAAATTGTATTAATTTTAAAGTGAGTCTAGCAACCCAGATAGCTAAGGTGAGTGTAGTCGATTTTGTATAAGTTTATTTATAGTAAATTAAATTGAATTAGGTGATTAAATTCTGTCGTGACGAGAAGGGATTGTGCAACACGGCAAATTCAGGATGACCCTTTTGCAAGGATGACTCGTATTTCCTACGCCAATGCTCCCAATTGGTCTCTTGCCATGATGTATTTTTCACCTAATTCAATTGCAATTCAGCTAGTTTTAATATAGGATTTTTGCTTCTTTATAAGCATTATTTATAGAATATGAAGAAATAAAAGTTACAGATCGATACTAAAAATTAAAGGCACATAATTTTTATACATACCTTTAATTCACCTAAAAAACTAGTTCTGGATAAGAGCTTATCCAGAACTGAGACGGTATAGTTTTTTGCTAAATTTAGAAAGCGTATTTAACACCAATAGAAACAATTGGGAAGAATTTTAGATATTTTTCTATTTTCTTCAAACCTTTTGATGCATCAGCTTTAATTTTGTCTTTCGCAATATCAGTAGCAAGGCCAGTTGAAGTAACTGTCAATTTTGGCTTACCAGCATACATCACACCTGCTTCGCAATTGAAGCTCAAGGGGCTATCATTGGTGAAAGAGCCATCGTAACCGACAGAAGCAACACCTGCAATGGTACTTCCAATTTTTAGTTCAGCTGTAACAGAACCAATTTCACTAGCTGTATAGAATACACCTTGAAGAGTTGCGCCCTTTCCAGCTGTACCTGTGGCTTTAAGTTTGTTGCCGTTATAGGCAACACCGGCAGAAAGCCTAAACCCAGAACCTTCAAACGGGTGCCAGTCAAGCATTATTGGTACTGATAGAAGTGTTAGTTTACCTTTAAGGTCAATTTCGCCGTCATTATAATTCTTGGTATACTGAAAATAGTTACCATTAATTCTGCCAAAAAAACCATCTGCAATTGGTGCTCTAGCTTCTAGTCCTATACCCTGTGTACTCACTCTAGGGCCAACGGCAACAAAAGCATTGTCAGCGTATGCTGTGCTACAAAGAGCTGTTGAAAGTGCTATTACTGTAGAAATTTTATTGATAGTTCTCATTATTAAAGATCTCATACTGATTTAACATATTAAGTGTCGAATACCTCGATACTAGGGTAATACTATTATCATAAGTTGATAATAAGTTGTATGTTTTTTTACAAAAAATGTATAATAATTTTTTTTAAAACTTAAGATGATGATGGTTGCTATGGAATTAAAAATAATTACAATCGAAGACGAAATAGATAAATCAAGTTCGGTACTTAAAAATAAAGCAAAGAAGGTGAGTTTTCCGCTATCGGCAGAAGATAAGCAAATCATTTCTTCTATGCAAGCGATGCTTTTTAAAGCAGAAGGAGTGGGATTAGCCGCTCCGCAAGTAAATATCGGTTTAAGTATTGCTGTTGTGTACATTCCAGAAAGCGCTTCTCTATTGAGAGAAGACGCAAAGGCATATTCAATGCATACTATAATCAATCCAGAATATAGGCCCATAAATGAACATGAGATAGTGAGTGACTTTGAGGGATGTTACTCTGTGAAGAGCGTTTATGGGAAAGTGCCGAGGTATAAATCAATTAACCTAAAATATCAGAATGAGAATGGTTTGGTAATTGAGCAAATAGTAACAGATTTTTATGCCAGGGTAGTGCAGCATGAGATAGATCATTTGAATGGGATTTTAATTACAGATCGTTTAACTCCAGAGTGTGTGCAAGGTACTTTTGCTCAAATGCTGCCTCTAAGACGTGCTGAACTATCAGCAGATAAAAGAAAACATTTTGATGAGCTTATGAAAATTAAAGGGATTATTATTGAAGATGATGAAACAGATAATTAAACTTCTTTTGCTTTGTGCGTGCTTAATTAATGTGAATTATGCTTTTGCTAGCGAACATGAAGGAAGTAGCAGTGCTCAGGGGCAAGAGCCAGCGGTCAAGAATAAGTCTAGATTTTTACTAAGCACTATTAGAGAAGGTGATTTTTCCCACGTAGGAGGTGTTGAAGCGATTAATCTTGTTCTTAAGAGGTTGGTAGCTATAAATTCTGAAGTGTTGCATGGAAATATTCTTGAAGTTGGAAGTGGATATGGCGGCACCGCTAATTTTTTGAAGAAGCAAGGATATGACAAAATACAAGCTGTTGATATTGATGAGGAAGCGGTAAAATATGCTAAAGAAAAATATCCAAATATAGATTTTAAAGTAGCGGATGCTACCAAACTGACAGGTATATTTGAAGATGATTTCTTTGATGTTATTTATATGTTTGATATTGCTCACGCTATAGAAGATAAACTTTCTTTACTTCAGAGAATAAAAACTGTGAGTAAAGCGCAAGCCTTGTTGGTAATAACTGACTACAACTTAAAAGATGAAGAAGGAGCAGATAAGCTTACTGACAATAGTGGCATAGCAACTTATGCACTGAACTTAAAAAAACTAACCCCTTTAATGGAATATATAGGTTGGGAAATAGTGGAAGTGGTGGATGTTACTGATGCCTATAAATCTTGGTATGTGTCCATTCTAGAAAAAATTAACTTATCCAAAGATGAGTTGCTTTCAAACGGTTATTCTGAAGAAGAAATAAAATTTATTCAAGACAAGTTTAATTTTCTATTGACTATGATTAACGAAGGTAAACTTGGTGGAACCATAATAATCGCTCGCAAGTTGTAAATAGGTAACGTTACTTGTTGGTCGATTAGACTAACAAAAACGCCATCCCTGTTACAGGGATGGCGTTTTGCTTCAGATAATGAATTTACTCATTTATCCATGGTGATCTTCATGGACAACGGAGCTTCCAAGTGCGCTAACACTAACGGTATCGTCATGAATACCATTAGACGATGCCGCAAGTGGATTAACAAGATGAACTCCTAACTGAGTCCCTACGATCCCCATAACGCCATCTGCGCTATGCTCGGCTGCTTCACCCACTTCTTTAACGATTGTAATGCTCAAGCTTTCTACTCCCTCTTTTAGGGTGTCAAGAGCGCTTTCACCACTCAGACCATCATCTATCAGTCCAGAAACGGTTTTAGTTGTAATCTTAACAGTTTCATGACCTATGTCACTAATACTATCTTTTATGCTATCGCTGATATCGCTTGGTAGTTTTGTTCCAATAGTTTCGCCTAGTTTATCAATACCATGATCAATCAGAGCACCAAATATTTTTTCTAGTGCTGGTGCTAATTTTGTCCACAAACCCTTAAGAAAGGCCAAGACCTTGTGCCCAGCAGACTCACCTAATTCAATATGGTATAGAGAAGCTGTTTCTTTCATCAGGTCTTCTTTTTGGCTACTATTCAGAGATTGTATAGCCAGGATCATTTCCGGCTCTAGATGGTATTCTGCTTTTTCAGGATTCTTTAAAATCATTTTTAAAGCTTCTTTAGAAGCAACGGTTACTCCATCTTCAGCAAGGTCTTGATTTAGTAATTCAGCCAGGTCATGTTGTTCAAGTTGTTCTAACTTTAGTTTGAATTGTTTTTTGAACAAAACCCAGAGTCCTTTTGCTTGGAGAGAATTCATATTTTCTATTTCATGAGCTAATTCAGGACCAACTCCAAAGGATAAAGGGTTTGCAACAAACGCATCGTAATATTCGCTTAAATGCCCTTTCATATCTTGATATGAGTTTATAGTGGTTTTAACACTGTGTCCTATTGAGATTGAGCTTGATCTCAGGCTTTCTTTATGTTCTTCTTTATGTTCTTCTCTCTTCATAGTACTACCTATTTATTTTTTATTTTAGTTACACGATTACAGTAAAAACCCTTTAAATATTGGAAATTACTAAACGCTAGTATGATGCATAAAAGTAAATAAATTATTAATTCAAAAATAAAAATTTAATGTTTGTTGTTGCGACTACTGTCACTAAGTTTATCATCGTCATCTTTTCTGTGTTGATAAGCCCAATTTACTTGATTGAATTTGGGCTAAGTTTATAATGCAAAATAATAAACTTAAATTAAAGGACAATGAAGTATATCAAAAGTCTATTTGCTGGAAGTAAAATACGATCAGTATTGTTATTTATTTTTTCAATAACAACCTTTGGGGCATTGGTTTCATACAACCCAAGTGATCCATCTTTTAATTTGGTTACAGATAGCTATCCTAGTAACTTATTACTATATTGGGGATCTTATTTATCAGATTTGATATACCAGCTCATGGGTATATCAGCGTATATAATTCCATTAGCCGCTTTAGTTTGGTCGTATGAATTATTTCGTTCTGGTCAAATAACATACCCAAAAACACGCCTTCTTTTGATGTTAACGTCTATTGGATGCGCGGCTTGCGCAGCTGATTATTTTGAGATAGCTATTCTGCCATCTAGAAGTGGCGGTATCCTTGGAATTGGTTTATGGAGTCTGATTATAAGCATTGATTATGTGATTTTATATAAAACATATATATATATTTGTTTTGCTATAGTAGCTCTAATTTTTCTGGTTTTCGTACTGGGTATTAGTCTGCAAACATATGGCAAGATTATTGTTTTTTTCGTCTCGCCTATTAAAAAAATAGGTATTTTTCAAATACTGGGTAAGAAAATCGGGGCGATTGATAGTGGCAGAGCTTATTATGAGTCTGTTGAATTTGATAAAGTAAATGAGCGTCAGAAGATACAACCGGTGCAAACGAGGCGGCAGAATATTGCTCCAACGATTGAAGTTAATAATGATTCTTTGGTTAAAGAAACATTGCCTACTAAACAAAATTTTACTTCTGGTCCACAAGTTTCTGCTCCGCAAGTACCTGTACCAAATGTTCCTGTATCAAGGGTGGTGGTACCATTGACGATTAGCATTGAAGATAACGAAGATTTAATACCATCTATAGACCTTTTGGCAGATGCTCAGGAGCAGAATTTTAAACCACAAACACAAGAAGAATTAAAACAAAAATCTGAAGATTTACTGGCTGTCTTGAGTGATTTTGGAGTAAAAGGCAAAATAATTGATGTTCGTGAAGGACCAGTGGTGACCATGTATGAATTTGAGCCTGCAGCGGGAACAAAGTCATCCAGAGTTATAGGACTTGCCGATGATATAGCGCGTTCTCTTTCAGCAATTTCAACGCGTATTGCCGTAATTCCAGGTCGTAATGTTTTAGGTATTGAGCTACCAAACAAACAAAGAATGTTTTTCCGATTGAAAGAATTGGTTCAAACTGCAGAATTTCAAGATAGATCAATTATGTTGCCAATAATTTTGGGTAAGGATTTGGGCGGAATACCTATGGTTGCCGATCTTGCAAAGATGCCCCATTTGCTTGTTGCAGGTACTACTGGTTCTGGCAAATCTGTGGCTATCAATGCAATGATTATGTCTCTGTTATATCGATACACACCTCAAGAGTGCCGTATGATTATGATAGATCCTAAAATGCTTGAACTCTCAGCTTATGATAATATACCTCATCTTATGACGCCGGTGGTTACCGAGCCTGGTAAAGCAGTTGTTGCATTGAAATGGGCAGTTAAGGAGATGGAGAATAGATATCGTTTAATGTCGCATTTGGGTGTGAGGAGCATTGCTAATTATAATACGAAGCTACAAGAAGCTGTTAAAGATGGTCAAATTCTTGAGCGCAAAATTCAAACTGGCTTCGATCCCGAAACGGGTAAACCATCGTATGAGTCTGTTCCGATTGATATGAACAAAATGCCGTTTATAGTTGTAATAGTCGACGAAATGGCGGACTTAATGCTTGTGGCTGGTAAAGATATTGAAACATCCATCCAACGTCTGGCACAAATGGCAAGGGCGGCTGGTATACACATAATTATGGCAACTCAGAGACCATCTGTGGATGTGATTACAGGTGTGATTAAGGCTAACTTTCCAAGTAGGATTAGCTTTAAGGTAACTTCTAAGATAGATAGTCGAACAATTCTTGGCGAACAAGGTTCGGAGCAGCTTCTTGGTATGGGTGATATGCTTTATATGGGTAATAGTTCACGCATACTGAGAGTGCATGGTCCATTTGTAGATGATAATGAAGTTGAAAAAGTTACGAATTTTCTTAGGTCAACGGGAGTACCAGAATATATATCAGCTGTAACTGAAGGAGACGATGAAATGTTTTCTAATATTAGCTCTGATGAAGGAGAGGAGGATGATATATACACACAAGCAGTAAATATCGTTAGAACTGAAAGAAAAACTTCGATCAGTTATATTCAGCGTTGTCTTCGTATTGGTTATAACCGTGCAGCAAATATTGTTGAGACAATGGAAAAAAACGGCATTCTCTCTTCGCCTAATCATTCTGGGAAAAGAGAAGTTTTGTTACCAGAAGATTAACTCATTAACTAAATTATATGCTTTTATTCTCAATATAAATATGATATAATACCTGCCGAGTAATTTTCCTTAATTTATGAGGTGTGCATGTCAAAAAAACCAGAATTCAAAGTTGGTGAAAGAGTAGTTTACCCTTCTCATGGCGTCGGCGAAATTATTGAAATAGAGAGCCAGGCAATAGGTGAAATTAAGCTAGAAGTTTACGTAATTTCATTCCCGCATGATAAAATGACTCTAAGAGTTCCTGTTTCAAGAGCTGCTGCTTCTGGCCTTAGAACGTTGGCTACTAAAAGTGATGTTAATAAAGTATATAGCATCTTAAACGATAAGCCAAAACGTGGGAATAAGATGTGGAGCAGGCGCGCTCAAGAGTACGAAACCAAAATAAATTCTGGCCAAATTGAGGCCATTGCTGAAGTTGTACGTGATTTATATAAAAATGTTGATAATGATCGTTCTTATAGCGAAAGAACAATTTATGAATCAGCGCTCAATCGTCTTGCTACTGAAATAGCGGTTCTAGAAAATATAACTATAGCCAGTGCGACAGAAAAATTGGTTGAGTTATTACGTGAGAAGCTAGCAGCTGCTTAGTTGAATAAAAAGAAACGCTATTATTGTATTTCTTTTTATAAATCACGGATATAAATTTGACTAGATGTTTTTTTCTATTAGAATTTATGAGCTTTGTTACTGTCAACCTATCCTATAAGTGTGGGCATATGATAGAGACTCAAACTCCAGGATAAGGATAATTTTATGAACCACAATATTGTTATTGATTTTTGGTTTGATAATAAGCCAAAGTGGTTTGTAAAAGAGCAAGAGATTGATAATCTAATTAGGGAAAGATTTTTAACAGTTTATGATCAAGCCATCAATGGGAAATTAAAAAATTGGGAAAGTAAGGCAGAAAGTTTATTGTCTTTAGTAATAGTTTTAGATCAGTTCCCACGTAATATGTTTAGAGATACTCCACAAGCCTTTTCTGGAGATAAAACATCACTGTTTCTGGTTAAAGAAGCAATTAAGAAAGGCTTTGACTTAGAGCTTAGCTCAGATCAACGCATGTTTTTGTATATGCCTCTCATGCACAGTGAATTATTGCTAGACCAAGAACTTTCTGTAGAGTTGTATAGTAAAATGGACAATATATATACCCTAAATTACGCTAAAGCACACCGTGATATCATTGTTCGATTTGGCCGTTTTCCGCATAGAAATAAGATATTAGGTAGAATATCGAGTGTGCAGGAATTGGAATTTTTACGTACCCCAAATTCGAGTTTCTAAGATACATATGTTCCCAAATGTTTTTTAGCCCAGGTGCCGTGTGTGGGATAAAAATCCTTCATACCCAAATCTTTCATATCCAATTAAATCAGTTAAAGCCTAAAAATGAATGCTAGCAGATAATCCAGCATTTACTAGACTAACTTTGTTGAATGGTTTAATACCTAAATTGAGATCAATAAACATTCGATTATTTATTTTTATTGATACGCTACTGCTTATATTAAAAGAAGATTTTGGTGCTTCATAAGTGGGAATAAAGAAGTATTTAGGCATATCAGATACTTTACCTTCGGCTCTTTTACTTATAGTATTCATAAACTCATGAACATATGATACTGATAACATAGGTGAGACTGGTATATTCCGTGCGACTAGCTCTTTTGAAATTTTTATGCCAACTTCGCCAAGTAAAGAATCTCGTCTTGGCACTTTAAATGCCATTGTGGTACTCCTGATTTCACCTCGTTCTTTATACGATTTTAAGCTAACAGTCTGGTAGTTAGTATTTAAGAATGGAGTAAGAGTAGTATCTTTTAAAGTATAATTGTAGCCAACTCCTCCAGCTGCCATATATTGTTTACCGGTAGTCTTCCCAAACTGGGAAATTTGATTTTTCCCAAGCTGAATATTTCTACGAATATTGTATTTAATATCACCAAAACCACCAGTTATGTAGCTAAAAACATGGTTTTCAGCGTTATTATACATAGCATGCAAAGACACCATAGGTTCACTAACGGTTCCACGGCCGTACTTTTTAGTAAATTTAGAGTAATTATAGAAGTAATGTACTTGCGCTCCCATTATGAATTGATCATTTATTACACAATTTGCAAGTACAGCTGGATTTGTCACATGTGAAGTTCCAAGTCCCAATTGTTTTGTGCTAAAATCAGGAGCATAATTTAACTGGTACGTGCCAGTTGGTATAATAGTAAAGGATTTACTATTATTGTTAAAATTGTTTGAATCACTGGCTAATTTAGCTACCGTATTTATTACTGATAGTCCATTATTAATAGGCAATTCACGCATCAATGCTACTCTGCTTGGAGCTTCTAAAATTGAAGCAACATAGTTTTGAATCAATTGGTGAGCATCACCTGTTGGATGAGAGGATATAAAAAATCCTTGATTTTCTTGAGTTCCATTGATTTGGTCAGGAGTAAAATAGGCTGTAGGATTTCTAGTTACTTCATTTAGTAATCTTTTGGTATCCACAAAAATAATATTCGCATTTGGTGCTTGGCTAGCAATTTGTTCATTAACTAATTTATTAAATTCATCGCTCCAGATACCGTCCCAAAATAAAGTCCACGTTTTGTCATTACCCTGATTTTGGCGTAATCCATCATTAAATTGATTCAAGAGAACAATATAGCGAGCTCCACCAGTCGAAATCTGTTTTATAAAATTACCATAGGCCTTAGCTCTATTTTGTATATCATTGTATGTTTGAGGAAAAAGATCGCTAAAATTAAATGCCCCTTTATTATATTGTATTACAAAATCATCAAACGATAATCCAGTATTATGATATTGATACGCCTCAAAACCAAATCCTATAAATCCGCCAGGGATATTAGTTCCATTATGAGAACTAGCAGAATCACTTGGTCCCATAAATACTAGGTATAGGCCATTACTATCAAAACCACTAACATTAGAGGTATAATTGGACAATTGGGTTGGTAAATCTAAAGTTTTTCCTCCGCCAAAAGCAAACCCATTTTTGTTATTTGTGTAATTTATACCATAGCGTTTCATCAGTAATTCTGTCCACGTACCTTGATAGCTAAAACTATCGCCAAAGGTATAAACGTTGCTGAACTCCTCTTGGAATTTAGCATACGCCGAAAATGAACCTAATATTAAGATAAAGATGGTAAAAAACCGGGTTATAAGTACTGGTGTTTTGAACATAAAAAAGATTATTAAGCCAAGTTATAAATTCATGTAACAGAGTTAGTCAGCTATTTCTGGTAAGTCGTTCTGTTGCTGCGAGCGTTCTGCTTCCATTGAGCTTAGCTCATCTTCTTTCTGTTGAGCTTCCTTTTTACCACCTTCTTTGTATTCTCTCAGAGAATCCTGAGCTTCAGTATCAGTTTTGGCAACTACTACTAATATGGTAGTAATAACCTCAGGATGAAGAATAACTTGAACGTCAAATACGCCATTGAATTTAATAGGAGTATCAAGAAGAATATTGGTGTAATTAAGCGGTACATTTGCAAGCTTTGAAAGCTCCACTGCTATTGCTTTTGCACTAACAGAACCAAATAACCTTCCATCTGCGGCAGATTGAGCTATAAACGTTATGTGCTTACTTTTAATAGCAACTACAACTTTTTCCGCTTCAACTTTATTTTCAGCATTTTTAGCTTCCATATCCTTTTGCAGAGAAGAAAATTTAGCGATATTTTCTTTGGTAGCTCTTATTGCAAATTCTTGAGGGATTAAATAATTGCGACCAAAACCATCAGCGACGGTAACGGTGTTCCCAACTTTTCCTAACTTTCTAACTGGTTTTACTAAGATAACTTGCATATTTTGTATATAAATAAATGTTCAATGATACTAATTTAATTCCGAAAACTACTTGCTTGTATAGACGAAAGGCAAAAGTGCAAGAGTTCTGCTGTGTTTAATTGCTTTCTTTAGAGCTCGTTGATGTTTTGCGGAAACGTTGGTAATTCTGCTTGGCAACATTCTGCCGCCTTCAGATATAAATTTCCCTAAAAGATCTGGGTCTTTGTAATCTATAACGCTAGCTCCATTGCCTGAAAAAGGACAGCCTTTGCTCTTTTTAAAAAAGGGCTTTCTGTTAGTTCTATCGTTTGAGTTTTCAAATGATTTGTTTGATTCTGAAGAAGGTTCATATGCCATTAAATTAATCTACTTTTTATTTTGTAATGAATTGCTTTAATTTCGGTTTGACGTTACATCAACTATATTCTCTTCATCAGAGCCCTTGGCTCTAAGAATTGGAGATGGATCTTTGC
The DNA here is from genome assembly GCA_031414475.1 of Rickettsiales bacterium. GTDB lineage: Bacteria > Pseudomonadota > Alphaproteobacteria > Rickettsiales > Rickettsiaceae > Megaera_A. The sequence goes on along the minus strand of JANNVO010000085.1, from coordinate 1,988 downwards.
TTATTGCATCTACACGTACTAACGAAGTCCTAATTATACTTTCACTAAGTTTAGTTTTTCTATCAAGTTCATCTAATAGAGGCTTATTTGCTTCAATTCCCATGAAATAATAATGGCCTTTCTTATTGTTTTGAATTTCATAGGCGAGAGTTCGGAGGCCCCAATATTCTGTTTTTACCACGTTGCCTTCATAATTTTTGATTACTTGCTTAAGATCATCAACGATCTTGTCGACATCAGCTGACGAAACGTCCTGACGAATGATAATAATGGACTCGTAAAATGCCATAAAAAGCGTCTCCAATTAATAAGTGACTTTATAAAATATGGCCATTTATAACAATATAAACTAATTTATTCAAGCATTATCTTTCCTAGTCATGCAAAAATGTCCTTAATTAAACATAAAGTATAAAAAAAGCACTTACGTTAATTGTATTTTACTTGGTTGTAACCATAAAAGAATTATAATGACGGACGCTAAATAAAAAATTGAATCTAAGTTAATTTAAGGAGACTAATTCGTGTCAGATAAATTGCCGCCCAAAATATTAGTTGTTGAAGCAGATGAGGTAATGAATACAAGTCTTTGTAATACTATTGAGCGTTACTGGTTTGATGTTACAAGGGCAAGAAATTCCGAAACCGCCCAAAGAGCGGCTCAGGTACATTTACCAAACGTGGCTATAGTTAGTTCTAGAGTGCAAGACAAGTCGGCTGTAGAGGTTGGAGTAGGTCTTAGGAAGATACCTGAACTAAAAGAATTGCCTATAGTATTTATTATCGAACAAGGTGAATCGGTTGATAATTATAATTTAATTAGTGGAGGTTATACTGAGGTAATACACAGACCTTTTACTCCTAATGAATTAATGACAACAATTAGATTGTTGCTCAGAAAATCTAAACCAACATTTCAGGACAAAATTATCAAGTATAGTGATATAAGTATGGACCTCTCAACTTTTAGAGTTCATAGAGGGCTTAAACAGGTTCACTTGGGGCCAACCGAGTTCAAAATTTTAGAACTCTTTGTGCAGAAGCCTAAAAATATATATTCACGTCGTCAAATCATTGATTATGTTTGGGGAACGGACAAAGAGATTGCTCATAGAACTATTGATGTTCATATAAATAGGATTAGAACCCTAATGAAACTTGGCTCTGATAGGTATCCACTGATCAAGACTATAAGATCTGCGGGATATTGTTTAGATTGAACATATTAAATTGATTGGTACTTGGGTAGCTTGTTACTCGTCGCTCGCCTATTTTTATATAGGCTTCGTTACATCGCACCTCGCACCAAATACCTCAGAATTAGCGTTATAACTGACTTATTTGATGTGCATCGAGCTTAATGGTTTAGGAGTAATAAATTGATAATTGAAAGAAGGCTTGAGTCGCTGCAAGTAATAAAAAGGCTTTTAAAAGACCATGTGTCACCTTACAAGAGGCAAATCTTTACGGCAATATTCTTTATGGTGATTGTTGCGATTTGTTCTGCGTCAATTGTTAGGTTGGTACAGCCTGCAATTGATAGAGTGTTTTTGACGCATGATCGTCATATGTTGGTAGTGATTCCTCTTTTGATGTTAACTATATATTCAATAAAAGGTGTAGCAGAGTATTTTCAGAGTTATCTTATTAAGTTTATTGGTCAGCAAATTCTTACAAATCTACAGATGCTTATGTATGAGCACCTATTACAAGCGGATTTTTTATTCATTCAGTCTCAATCTTCAGGTCGATTGATCTCAAGATTTACAAACGACATAATGTTAATGAGGGGGGCGGTGTCCGACCTTTTGGTTGGTTGTGCCAAGCATTTGTTATCGGTAATATTTTTGATTGGGATAATGTTTAGCTTAGATCCGTTTCTGGCATTATTTATTTTCTTGGCTTTTCCACTTGCAATATATCCAATTCAAAGGCTTGGACGAAAAATGCGTAGTGTAACCACTTCAGCTCAGGAAGAATTAGGAGAT
>JANNVO010000084.1:0-12910 GCA_031414475.1 Rickettsiales bacterium | reverse complement strand
ATTCAATGTGGTTTACTAAATAATCAACAACTCAAGCAAATTACACTATAATCTTGTAGCTATTTTTTGTATTCTATCCAGCACTCCTTGTACAGAGCAATCAATCAGATTACTATCATACTTAACTACAACTCCTCCTAATAGTGACTCATCAACACTATGCTCGAGCTCAATTTTTTTATCAAGCTCAGATTCAAGAAGATTACGAATAAATCCCATCTCCTTTTTTTCAAGTTTAAAAGCTGATGATATTTTAACAAATTTAATTCCCTTACTTTCCATAAGCAGGAGCTCGTACTCATCAACAATCTCAGAAAATAAATTTATTCTTGCATTTTTTATCAAAATGGAAAGAGCCCGCTTCAGAAGGAGGTCTGATTTTAACTCGTTAGTAAGAATATCTACAAATCTATCTTTATCAGACTTCTCAATAATTGGTGAGCACAACATTTTCTTTACAGCACTAAAATTTCTTAGCACCTCATTAAAAGCTCTTATATTTTCAAAAACTTCACTTTCTTTATACTCCTTCTTTGCCTGGGAAAATAAGGACTGAGCGTAATTTTTTACTATTTTAATATCTAACGACATATAACTAGACAACTAAATTGTTGGTTGTTTCGAACATACTTATGTAATCCTTTTTTATCATATAAAGCAACGCAAAAAATAACAATCCAAGTTGAAATAAAAAATACGCAAGCACTAAAGATACAATCTCCGTTGATTGCCAAATTAACATACAAACAAATGGAGTGGTTGAAGAAAAAACCATACTACCGACAGAATGTGACAGGCTGCACATTCTCATTCTAATACCAGTTTGAAATAATGACTGAATGCGAATAGAGCATGGAATTGAATAAAATGGGACCAAAAATACCAATATACAATGCAGCACTACTGAATAGCCCCTAAGCCCCAGAAGAAGTTCCATCACTAGAGTACAAAAAATACTCAAGACCAGTGCTACAATAATTTGAGTAATTATTTTAAATCTATCAGATACGTAGCCAGAAATTAAACATGCCAGACCATAAAGTGAAACAAACATAGTATTCGCAGCGGCTGCACTCTCATTATCAATAATATCAGCCACATTTGCTGCAAATGTTCCAAAAAATATTATAAGAAAATGATAACCTCCACCAAGCATCCCATTAATTATGGTAGCAAGTACAAATTTAACTTTATTTGTACCGATTATCTTAATTATACTTACATTAGACTCATTAGCTGCTCTCGACTTGCTACTAAGAAACTCTTCACTCTCTAGCAACCTTTTGCGCAAAAAGATTACTACCAACCCCAATAATCCACCAATAGCAAAATTTACCCTCCACAACCACTCCACATCTTCATAACTAACTGCTATATGATAAGCTACTGAAGCAAACATAACGCCTATTTGCGAAGAAAAAGAAACAATACCTATCACAAGATGCCTCCTCTTTTTGCCAATCATTTCAGCAACATAAATTTTTATAGCATCAATTTCTCCAGCTAAACTCATTAAAAACAGCATTCTTAAAAGCGTAATTATTATTACAGCAAAAAACCCAACACTATTAAACCCCGGAGCAACCGCTACAACGCAAGTCGACATTGCGGCAATAACTGTTGATATTTTTACACTGAATACTCGTCCAACCAAATCACCTATCTTGCCAAAAATCAAAGACCCTATAGGCCTTGCTATAGTTGCCAGACTGAAAACAGCGAAGAAAATAAGCATCTGATCACCGTCATCACCAGGCGGCATAAAATTCTTCGACAATAACGAAGCAGATAAGCCAAAGAGGGCGTAATCATAATATCTTACTATCGTTACAAAAAACGCTATTATAAGCGATTCATATCTTTTTAGATTCAAAATTTAGTTCCAGAATTAATTGCGTATTCTTACCGCGGCTGATAGTATATCTGTGAAATAATTGATGCAACTAGAATATTTTATGATTGGCAAACTTAAAGGGTTGATTGAATCGGTATATGATGACCATGTAATAATCGATATAAACGGTGTCGGATACCTAGTATTCTGCTCTATGAAAACTCTAAGCCGACTTGCTCCATCAGAATTTTGTGAATTATTAATCGAAACACATGTGCGGGAAGATCACATTCACTTATACGGATTCAGTGATCTAGAGGAAAAAGCTGCATTCACTATTCTTCAATCGGTCAAAGGAGTTGGCACTAGAATGGCACTTGCGATTCTATCGCACCTTTGCCCTGGGGAAATTCAGCTCGCTCTTAATAATGAAGATAAAATGATTTTCAATGGCGTATCTGGAGTTGGAAAAAAACTTGCTGAACGTATAGTTACCGAACTAAAAGATAAAATTATTTCAACTAAATCTCTATCTGAAACAGCACCTAAATTCGGTTTACCAAATACAAAAACATCTAATAATTCTTTAGCTTTGGACGCTATTTCAGCACTGACTAGTCTTGGAGTGGGAAGAATTGATGCACAAGGCAGGGTCAACACAATACTTGCGCAGTCTTCTGATATATCAATAAATGATTTGATTCGACTAGCACTTAAAAATTGAGTTTAATAATATAGTCATTTAGGTTGAATTAGCGTATATTTATAGAAAAGATTTTTTCTTTTTAAAATTACTTGCGAATACTCTAAATGCCAACCCATTTTGGGTATGAGTAATGATATTAAAAAGGAAAAAGATACAATAGAAATTTACGCTAATTCAACCTAAATAACTATATATGACGACAGAACTCTTATCCGGGACAATCCTTGAAACAGATGTAGATTTTTCTCTACGGCCCCATCTGCTTAATGAATTTGTAGGGCAAGAACATATAAAATCTAACTTAAGTATATTCATCAAAGCTGCACAAAACAGGAACGAATCACTTGATCATACTCTTTTTTATGGTCCGCCTGGACTTGGCAAAACTTCACTTGCCAATATCATTGCAAAAGAAATGGGGGTAAATTTTAAGGCTACCTCTGGCCCAACTTTATCAAAAGCTGCTGACCTTGCTGCAATTCTAACTAATCTCCAAGAGCATGATGTATTATTCATTGATGAGATTCATAGGCTTAACACTAATATTGAAGAAATACTATACCCCGCGATGGAAGATTTTTTCCTCGATATCATCATCGGTGAGGGTCCAGCTGCACGATCTGTACGCATAGATTTACCTCGCTTCACCTTAATTGGAGCAACTACTAGACTTGGTCTTATTAGTAATCCATTACGAGATAGATTCGGCATCCCCTTGCGCCTTAATTTTTATAAAGTTGAAGAGTTAGTGAAAGTAATTAATCGAGCAGCAAATTTATTAAATACGAAAATCACTAAAGACGGAGCCGAGGAGATTGCACAACGATCAAGAGGCACTCCAAGAATCGCCCTAAGATTGTTAAAAAGAATAAGAGACTTCGCGTCTGTTGAACATAGATCAGAAATCGACGCAGTAATTGCCGATAGCGCACTGACTAGACTTGAAATAGACAAAGCTGGACTTGACAGTAACGACTATCGTTACCTAAGATTCATCTCAGATAACTACAACGGCGGACCAGTTGGTGTTGAAACAATCGCTGCCGCATTGTCAGAACAACGCGATGCAATTGAAGAGGCTATAGAACCATACCTTATACAAATAGGCCTGTTACAGCGTACCCCTAGAGGCAGAGTTATCACTAACGGAGCTTTCATCCATCTTGGGCTAAAGCCACCAGATCGGCCTTTATTCTAGTTTCTTAAACTTGCTCTCTGCTAAAAACACCATCATGCCGAACTTGTTGAGCCTTGTACGCCTTCGACCCAGCATCTCCCTTTGTTAACCTGAACTATGGAAGATAAAACATAATCCTTTTTAAGCACTGTTTCCAATAGGTCTGTACCGTCGCAAGTGACATGAGGTTACGTGTGACCAATCATTTTGTCCTCCTGAATCAAGTTCAGGAGGACTTTTTCTTGCGCGTAGGTATTATAGACTCTTCATGACAAGTTTTTGCAAAACACTATTGTGAATTATCTTTATCCATAGTTCAGGTTTATTAGGCACCATCTCCGCTCTGCTCGCTGAGATCCTGAGTCAAGCTCAGGATGGCTTTTTGGATAAACTAAAAAAGGGTTCTGTTGCATCTGTTGTTTAAGAATGGGGAATCTGGCGTAAAGGGATAATCAACAGATGTGACAGAACCTGATGGCATCATAATGCCTGAAATCTGAGTTTTGCAATTTTACTCTAGCTCAATTTACAGATGCGACAGAACCTCAATTTCATACAGGCTTGACATTATAATATTATATGATAATTTTTTATTGAAGCATATAATTGTGTGCAGTTGTTTTATATGAGTAATTATTTTTAATTAAAATTTAGAGAGCTTAAATTTATGGCAAAAAGTGTTGGGTTGCAAACGACTGCAAACAAAAGAAGTTTGGATGGATGTGTAAAATATATAAAATATGAAAAAATAGAAGAAATTAAACCTGGTTCACGTCTTTATACCCCTAAGGTGACCTTGGAGCTTTTTCCTGAGTATAAAGACGAGTTTTACGATGCTTTGACCAAGGGAGAGTTGCCATTTATTTCTAACTTATTGGCTAATTATCGTTATACTATAGAATCCAAGTCAAATGAGCTTAAGCTTAAGCTCTCGCAAGGAGTTGGAGATATTGGTGCTTATATATTTGTTTCTTCTAATCCAGAGTTACAACATCTTCCTTTCTTTGAGTCGGAAAATTTAGCTTTCGCTTTTACCTCTCCTGCAGATAAAAAAGCGTTTATAAAATTAACATGTTTAAAAGAAGGTATGTATTTACCTGATGTTAACTTTGCTCAAAATAGCTCCATTTATTTGCAAAGAACTTGTATTAATCCAAGAACAGACTTAACAACTTTATTATTGATGCCGGAAGAAGAACTATATTTTAAGCAGGTGAAAGAGCTTGCTGAGCAACAAGTAGCAGTGTGTGATAATCACCGTATTATTGATAAATTGCGTGATATATCAGTTGTGATTAAGATGGCCAATATAATAAATTTCACTGATAAGTATAAGGCTTTACTATCTAATCCGGATTTTATAGCTAATCTCAAAGAAGAGTTAGAAAGAGTTAATGAACTAGGATATCCCAATTTTAAGTATACTATAAAGCAAGACAAAGTTTTAATTCAACCATTTACACTGGCGTATCGAACAAAAGAAGGAGATGTCGGTTTTAAGTTTATATCTAATGAAAGAGCGGAAGTAGTACATAAGGCACTTAGTGAAATTCCTGAGTTTGATAAAATGGCTGCTAAGATAGAAATTAAAGGAAATGAAATAACTATTAAAAAAACGCAATATAACCCTGATAATGGAGTTTTTAAGGGGGCGGGTGCTTTAGGTATTTCTACTCCTTCAGAGAGCTTTAGGGATGCATTTGAAAAGGCGTTATCTTTGGCTGTTGCTCTCAAGAGTTCTAACAAGACTGCTTTTAACGATATTACGGATGTATTTCATCATAAAAAGCTAGATAGCTTATATTTTTGTTCCTCTTTAGATACAAAGAAGGTTGTATTTGGTGACTATTATAAATTCTTGAATGCGCAGCAACAGGCGCATTCTCCAGAAATATTAGCGTTAATTGGCGAGAATATCGAGTACAATGATGATTTCTAATGTGGATAACTATCTACAATGGATTTTGACTAGATAATAATCAAAAATACTAGTAAAAAAACGGTTTTGTCGCATCTGTAAATAGAGCTAGAGTAAAATTGTAAAAACTCAGATTTTAGCTGTTATGATGCCATCGGCATTTTAAAATTCTTAAAAATAGAAACATTATCATTAAAACAGATAATTCGTCTTTTTTGAATCATACGAATATTCTCAATATTCATATAGACAAAGAGCATGATGATTTCTGGTGAAGAGCAAAATCCTTTAAAGTATTTGAGTAATTTGGGAGAAATATAGAGTGGCATTGTACTAATTTTTTTTATCTCCTTATACCAGATTCTCTATTCATAAACAACAGATGTGACAGAACCTGATTGCCTCATAATGCCTGAAATCTGAGTTTTTGCAAGTTTTGCTCTAGCTCAATTTAAAGATGCAACAGAACCATTTTTTTAAGGATTCAACTAAATTACTTGTTTGTTGTACAAAACTTAATATGTTATGATTAAATTAAGAATTTCAACCTAAACATTGCGAATCTTATGTCAAAAACACCTGGAACATCGCCAAAATATCATAAAAATTCTACTGAATTCAGGTTATTACAGTCACTAGACGACGAGTTTAATCCTAACTTGGGTGGTGATATTATAAAAAGCCCGAGGAAGATAAGTGATGGGACAGAAAAATATAAAAAAACATTTATTGAAACAATAAAGGCTCATCCCAAAATTGCCTATAGTCCTACTGTTACAAAACATAAACTATATGAAGTAGATCGCAATCACAGCGCTCCAACTTCTCCACATTTTAAGCATCATGATAAACAACTGAAAATACTAAACACTTTAGTAACTTCTGAAAATATTAATCAGCTAGATGCCAGCAATAATAGCTTTATGATGATTGCAGCTAAAAAAGGGAATATAAAAAAAATAGAGCAGTTATTGCAATTAAATCCTGACTTAAATATACAGAATATTAAATCAGAAAGCGCATTAGTTATTGCATTGCAACATAATCATCTAGATATAGCAAAATTGCTCATTACATCAGGTGCTAAAATAGGTTCCATGACTGTAAAAGATAAGTCGATTCCTATTTTAGTAAATATGGTAACAGAAAATAAATATGCGTTTGTTAAGCTAATATTAGAAAATCAAGTTAACCTTATATTGCCGCAAGAACAAAAGGCCCTAGCGGTTATAAAGGCATGTAAAAAAAATTATTGCGCTGCCTTAACTCAATTAATAAAATATGACAGTACTATATTTAAAGGTGCAGAGATATTTACTCAAAATGAAAAAGTTGTGCACCTAGTAAAAATAGGACGGTTAGCTGATTTTTTATACACATTCCCTGGGCTAGATAAAGTAAAAATAAACCCAAATTTTTCTGAATTAAAGCTGGACAGAGATGATTATAATATATTCTTTCGTCGCACTAGCCATAAATTAAATCAAGATGGCATTACTAGTGCCGAATCTATAAAAGAATTTTTTAATAAATATATAAGTCTTTACCACAGCATGCTAATTGATTATGGTGGAGAAGATTTTTATAGCTATTTTGACACCCACTTTCAAAAAATCATTAATTCACCGGAAGCAAAAGCTCTTGACCAACAAATAACGTTGACTAAGAAAATCATAGCTAATTTGGATTACCCAGAAACTGCGTTAGATATGATGGTTAAGAATAATCATCATATTTTTGCAGTAGATCATAATAATTTAAGGCATAGTACTCAGCTCAAATGTTATAAATTAAAGGAAGCTTATGAATTTTGTAAGATACTTGATAAATTAATAGAAAACTACGATCAGGAAGAATATATTAAACGCTTCAAAATTGCCATTACTGACTATGCGGCAGTAACAGCACTTGCTAGGAAATTTCCACTAGTTAAACAAAAACTCATAGAACTGGCTGAAAATGGAGTAAACCCAAACATTTTTGATAATTTAAATAAAATTGTAATGACATTAGTTAAGTCAGACAGTCAAAACGTAGTAATTGAACTATCTGGAAAAATGCCAACAACTGCATATAGTAGTAGCGAAGATAGTAAAGTAGTAATTGAACTATCCGGAGAAACGCCAACAACTGCATATAGTAGTAGCGAAGATAGTATTGATATTAATGATTACCTTTGAAAAAGGGTTCTGTCGCATCTGTTGTTTATGAATAGAGAATCTGGTATAAGGAAATAAAAAAATTAGTACAATGCCACTCCATATTTCTCCATTCTTAAACAACAAATACGACAGAACCACACCTTTGACGAGTAGACTTTCAACCTAATTCTAGATAAGTTCTTATCCCGAATTAACGTAAGTTATGAAATTATACATTCCCAATCAGCTACATGACCAATGGGAGGGCATGTATCTGAATGCTGATCATTTTCACATTGACAGAATTCTATTAAAGCCTGTGACCCATTTTGAATGACTAAGGAGTCTGACTCAAGCAAAAAGTTCTGCATGTTTTCTTTTGGTAATACTTCATACCAATATTGGACAAATAACTGCATTAATTCTTTATCAATTTTTTTGCAATTTACTATTACACCATCTTTGATTTCTAATGTTATTTTGTCCTGACAAAATGTTTCAAAGTCCGTTATTTCTCTTCCAGAAATACTTAATATCGGGAGTTTTGTACCACGTGAAGAGAAATTACAGCCCGAAGAGTCATTAGATGATAAAAATTTTGCTTTTATAATATCAAGAATAGTTATATCTTCCGGAGATATTCCAGAATTTATAAAACTAGTAATAGTTTTCTCTAGGTAGCTAGTAGTAGGCACATCTTCTTCATCTGAACAAAACTGTATTAATTTTGAACCATTAGGTAATAAATGCACAAGATCTTTTGTTGTACCAGATTTGCAGGAAGTAAGAATTATATCTACAGGTTTTTGAAAAAAAGCATTTATTTGTTTAAACAAATCTTCTGTTTTTATTTTTTGGTTATGTTTATTCAAACAAATAAGATGAGTTTTTTGTCCGGAAGCTTGGTCTATAGTAACGCTACCATGAAAATGTAATAATAATAAAGTGGAATTACTATTATTAATTTTTACTGGGGCAATAGACTTTTTAAGAAATTTTTCTATATCCTGATTATATAAATCAGTTTGACCGTCGCCTAAAGACAAGAATTTAATATTATTATTCCGGCCAAATAAATTGAATATTTGATTATTTACATTTTTAAAGCCATCTTCTACCTCTATTTCGAATGTATCATCACCAGCCAAATAATGAGATACATCGCTGTATTTTGCAGTTATTTTTTTTCCTGGAAGATGATCAAAACCGCTTATTGAAATCACAGTACTAGTTTTGTGGTCAACAGTTTTATTACCTAATTCATAGCCGCGGCGTGCTAATATATTTATATAATGGTCGATTGCTTCTGCGTTATTATAAAAAATATTTCGGATTATCCCTGCGTCTATATTAAATAACGGCTGACCATTTTCACTTTCCAAACTAATTAGCTCTTCAAACAATTGTTGTCTGACTTCTTCTTTAATCCCATGTTTTGCTAGAACTTCTACTATAATGTTACCGGAATCTATTACTTCATTAATATCAACTTTTTGAGAGTGAGCATATGGTAATAATAATTTAAAAACATCAACAATTTTATCATAATTATAGTTATCAAATAATTTAAAAATCTCAGCAAACATAGTATTGTTAGCATTGTTTTTAATAGCTAAATTTCCTCCATGTTTAAATATTAAATCTACAACCTCTAAAAAATTTGTATCATTAACGTACGCCCTTATAGCATCTATCAAGACTGTATTCCCATGTATATCGGTAATATTAACATCAGTGTTATATTTATCTAACATAAGCCTTAGAATCTCATCAGTATTATACGGAACAGGCATTCTGTATCCTGAAATTGCAATATTCAAAGAGGCCATATCAGGGGTGGCTCCTAATTCAAGAAGAATGCGTGCGTGATCAAATCTAAATTCACGTATACCAAATGAAAGTACCGAGCCACCATAATTATCAAATGAGTTTGGATCTAAATTTCCTGATTCTATAACTTGTCTAAAGGCATCTGGAGTCATTCTCAGTAAAGAATCTTGTAGCTTATCATAGTCTTTTATTTTTGACATAATGTTTATACCTAATTAAAAATTGAATACCTAATATAATATAAAGATTAACAAAAGTAAATACAAGCGTGAGTATTAATTAACCATTTTGTCAAATAAAGAAGTCAGCTGGTAGCAGTCGGAGAATGGACGAGACCTATACTAAAAAATTATCGGTTTTAATTGATAATGTTTCTATTTTTGAGAATTTTAAAATGCTGATAGCAGCATGACACCTAAAATCTGAGTTTTTACAATTTTACTCTAGCTCGATTTACAGATGAACAAAACCAAAATACTCACGGATAGGATAGTTCAATAACTAACATGACCCCGGCGTCTTCTTACACCGGAGTCATGTTGAACTTGATTTTTAATAGATCTATTTTTTTGAGCCGAAAGATAAGCCAGCAAACTTTTTGTTAAAGTCACTGACATTTTTATTTGATTGATTAACCATATTGATTACGTTTTTATTCCAAGCTGGATGCTCACGAAAATCAACGTCCATTAAAATTTCTCCTGACTTCAGAGTTGACATTGTCGAGAACTCATCATTACGGATTTTAATTTTTAGGCCTTTATATTCAGGATGTATGTTTTTTCTCATGCAGCTAACTCTTTTTTCTTCTTAAAGATTTCTCTTTTTACTTTTTTAGCTTTATCCGACATCATCGAATCGTTAGCTTTAAGAATGAATAAATCAAAACCACCATTTTTCTCAACGGTTCTCAAAGCCCTTGCCACTACTTTTAACCTATATTTTTGTCCAGTAATTTCGCTTTTATACTCTACTGTTTTGATATTAGGCTCAAAGCGTCTTCTAGTTTTTCTTTGTGAGTGCGATACGTTATTTCCATACTGTACTGCAACACCAGTTAATTCACATTTGCGAGACATGTCAGATTCCCATAAAATTACGTTTAATGATAGGGAGAATATAGATTTTTGCTCTATCTGTCAAGCATCTATTCTATCATTACTTGGACATTCTTATAAATATATTGTTTCCTGATTTGCATAGATATAGTATAGCTGCAAATTTGATAAAACACTAATCTACTCAACCGATTTGTGATAAGCCAAGAAATAAAACAAGATATTTTAGATGCGAAATCCTACATTATCAAGGCTATTAGTAGTATACATTTTAATTAATGGCATTTTTTACCTTCATTCTAGTTCAATAACTTACGATGAACATTGGTTTTTTGGCTCTAGACATTACAAAGATTTTACCAATTCTTTAGGTTACGGATATCTTTACTGGTTTTTTATACAGCTAATACACTCCAAATGGATTCTTAGACTAATTGCATTATTTTCTATTACATCAGTAATAATTATTATACGTAAGATTAACGCTAAATTTGGTTTTGAAGAGTCACAAAGTGAGATTGTTACTCTTGTATGGTTAACATTTCCTGCTGCTTGGTGGTATGGAAAATTGATTGGACCTGAGTTATATTGTTTAGCACTGGGATTTTGGGGCCTTTACCTAGCAATTCCACCAGAAGAATCAAACCGAAAAAAAATGATTGGCGTTATGCTGATGGGAATTGCAGTAGGTATCAAAGTCTCCTACATTATTTTTCCTATATTTTATTATTCATACACTACCCTTATCTTCCTGGAACAATGTTACGACAAGAAAGATATCTCTAAAAAAATAAATCAATATTTTCTTAAGGACGAAAAATTAGCAAGTTTTTTTATTCTTGGGTTTTTAATAGCAAGTCCAGATATAATTTTTAAACCAATGCTCTATTGGCAAAATTTGACCCAATTTAGCAATGCAGGACTAAATTTTCCGTCCTTATATTATCTTTATATACCTTCAATGCACAATTTTTGGGAAACTATAATTCTTCCATCGGCAACCTGGTTCTCATTATCTGCGCCATCTATTATATGCTTTATAATATTTTATAATAAATGGTCAGTAATCAATAAAAAAATAGCTTGCAGTTTCTTTATATCGTTATTGGCCTCATTACTTTTACTTATCAAAGCTCAACTATTTTTTTCGTGGTATCTTTATCCCATAATCGTTTTGTCTCTAATATTTTTGCTAAATATTAGAATGGCACAGAAGTATTTTTATATAAAAATATTCGTGAACCTATTGTCAAATTCACCGGTAATTTTTGCCCAAATGGCTAATAAAGTTATTCATATTTATAATGACTACAATAAAAGATCCATTAACGCCTATATTAAGTCAAAAAGATTGATATTTTCAAAAGAATATCCTGATTTTAAAGAATATCACTCTATTAATGCTTCAACTGGATCTAGCATAATAAATTTAAACCTCCACCTAATTGATAAAAAACCGTTTCTAACACCAACCTTCTTTGCAGTTAGCAAAATTATGATGGTTGCATATGGCAACAATAGTACAATTTATCACCATATAGCGGAAATATTTAATGATAATAAAACTAAAACTTTTGATTCAAAAGTTTTCGCTCTTAACGAAGGAGAATTAAAGTACCAAATAAATTTTATTGGACAATACAAAGATGTTTATATCTTCACCGTGGTGCCGATATCTTATATCACCGGCAGTTCCTAGATTCAACAAGCTATCTCTACGCTAAGCACCCTTCTTGTCGCTATACTTTTTATAAATAAGCAAATCATCGTCTTGATAAAAAAGATTATAGAAAGAATTCTTAAATTTCTTAGATAGTTTAAGCTTTTCTATTATATGATAACTTTCAATATATTCTTCAAATCTTTCTGGGGTTACCTTATCTATGTTTTGATTTATTTCGTCTAAGGATTGCATTATTAGAGATTTTTTATCGAGAATAACATAATCAAATTCGTCAATTAGGTAATTCATTGTAATATTTATATTATCAAATATTGGAGCAGATTTGATGTTGCTTCTTAGGTAGCTAGGGATTGGAAGGCTGTAGGTTGCTATTATGGTCAGTTTTTCTTTGTCATCATATCTTATTAATCCTTGGATCTTTTTTAGGAGCGTTACTGACCTTTGATCACCTTTTTCTAGAGAATATACTGCATTACAAGAGTGATCTATATTGTTATAATTAAAGATGATATTGACAAGTAACACTAAAAAAAGCGCTAAATATTTAAGTTTTTTTACTTTA
>JANNVO010000083.1:0-2814 GCA_031414475.1 Rickettsiales bacterium | reverse complement strand
CATTTCTTTAAATTCAAGAAATGCTCTTTCAACATTTTCTACTGAACTGAATCTTTGATTAAGCTTATTACCAGTCCGCAGATTCTTCATCTCGACTTGAACATATGCCCCACCCTTTCCAGGTTTAGTATGTTCTGGGGTTTTGGCTACCATCCACAACTCACCCTCATAATCAAGTATATTACCGGCTTTAATGTCGTTTGCAGAAATTCTCATAAAATTAATCTTTAAAGTTTTTTAAATTAAATAGAGTTAAAATTGGCGCTGAGATAAATATCGAAGAACATGTGCCAACAAATATTCCAAAAAACACCAGTATACTAAAGCTTTTTATGGCTTCGCCACCAAGTAGTATCAATGCTAAGTTTGCTAGCAATGTAGTTAATACTGTGATTGTGGTTCTAGACAGAGTTTCATTTATACTCGTGTTGATTATCTCATCTATCCCTTTTCTGCTAAATTTGCGCAAATTATCCCTAATTCTGTCATATATAACAACTGAATCATTCACCGAATATCCTATTATCGTTAGAATCGCTGCAATTGTGCTCAAATTAAAATCATACTTAGTAACACTCATAAAACCCAGGCTGATTATCACATCATGAACTAATGCAATCAATACACCAACACCGAATTGCCACTCAAATCTGACCCAAATATAAAGCATGATTGCTATAAAGGATAGAACCATTGCCATTACGCCAGACATAATCATTTGCTGCCCCACTTGTGGGCCAACAAAATCAACCTTCCGATAATCAAATTTATAAGAAAAATTTTCTTCAAGAGCTTTCTTTATGAGAGCAATATTTCCCATCAAATTTTCTTCGCTGCTTACTCCTACCCTAATCGATAAATCACGCGAGGTACCAAAATTTTGCAACACAACTTCACCAATACCAATTGCTCCTAAGACCTCTCTCATCTTCGTAAGATCTGGCTCCTCACTAGCACGAACTTCCATACTAATCCCACCGACAAAATCTATTCCAAAATTGAATTTAAACGCACTGATCCAGCAAATGCTAAACGCTATCAAAAATATTGATAGTCCATAAGTCACCTTATTCATAGCCAAGAAATTGATTTTGGGAGATTCTGGTATAAACCTAAGTGGAAATAACTGCATGTCTAAACTATTGCTAAAATTCTCATAAAATCAAAATTGATGTTGGCCATTCTACATTAGGACTAGTAACAAATCCAGAAAAATAATACCATTTCCCCGTTTAAACCAGACAGATGAATTTTAGAGTGTCAACTTCCGGGCATTGTTAAGTAACAATTGATAAAGTGTATTTGAGTAATAGCTTTCATGCCGTCATTACAAGATTCCGTAAGGAATCGCGGCAATCGGGAATATAATGAGCATAATAACGCATAGCTTCGCTGCTATTTTCTGGATTGCATCTTGTAAAAGAACAAAAAACACAAAGCCAGTCATGCCGGGCTTGACCCGGCATCTTCCTTCTGTCTCATGGGATACCGGGTCAAGCCCGGCATGACCGTGTTTTGGTACGACCGTCTGAACTTGTGAGCTTCGCATAAAAAGAAATATAACGAAGCGTCGCCCTAAGTCATAAGTAAATTAGCTGGCTTTTTTCACCTGCTCTTTGACTTGCTCTACGATTTGAGCAAAACCTTCTGGATTATTTACGGCTAGCTCTGCTAACATCTTACGATCAATTTCAATTGCAGCTTTTTTCATTCCACCCATGAAGGTAGAGTAAACCATACCATGCACGCGTACAGCTGCATTTATTCTTTGAACCCATAAACCCCTAAAATCACGTTTACGATTTCTTCTATCCCGGTAAGCGTATTGCAACGCTTTTTCAACTTTTTCAATCGCTACTCTGAAGCAGTTATTAGCTCTGCCTCTATAGCCTTTAGCCATTTTGATTATTTTCTTATGGCGATTTTTAGATACTAAACCTGATTTTGCACGTGTCATATTATATCCCTCCTAATTTAATTACTGTTTGGGAGGAATATTTTCTTCAGTCTCTTTGCATCTGGATTGCAAAGAACTTCAGTTCCTCTCAGGTTACGAAGTTGGGCTTTGGTACGACGTCTCATGAAGTGCTGTTTACCCGCTTGGCCAGCCTTTACTTTACCAGTAGCCGTTAGCTTGAAGCGTTTTTTAGCACCAGAGTGAGTTTTCATTTTAGGCATAAAAATCCTCTATCAAATATGGTATTTACAAAGATTTTACACTATTTTCCAATCAGTCTGGACATTGTGCAAAGTAAGCAAATTAGGCATACCAAGGGCCATGTCGCTTTAAATTCAACAAGATTATATATAGGACAAGACTTTTTGCAAGTCATTTTTTTATACTAGTCTGGCAGGCTAATAGCTATATAACCATAGAAAAGTTAAAAAAATGTTATATTTTTTTACATTGACAAAAATTAACTCAACGCAAGATAATAGCCCAAAAATAACGAAACTAATGAAGTTAATGGGGCACCTACTGACAAGCAACTTCAAGGGTTGAAATATATTAGGGACTATCTCGCAGATTCAATCGAATTGATTGCTCCACAAATAGCCATTGTGGGCATACAAAACTTTACTAGCGAAGATGTTATGGCTAGTCTTGGAGATGGATCTGCTTTCCATGATGAGTAATTATTATGTTAGTGCATTTAGATATATAGTAAAGCGCATTGAATTAGGTGATTAAATTCCGTCGTGACAAGAAGGACTTGCGCAACATAGCAAAGTCATCCTGAACTTGATTCAGGATGACTCGTTTTCATATGCCCATGCTCCCAATTGGTCTCTTGCCATGACGTTTTTGTCACC
>JANNVO010000082.1:0-1620 GCA_031414475.1 Rickettsiales bacterium | reverse complement strand
GTTGGCCGACCTGCACGGCAACGTCGCGGAGTGGTGCGGCGATTGGTACGACAAGGACTATTACGCGAACTCGCCGGGCGAGGATCCGCCGGGGCCGGCCGAAGGACCGCACCGCGCGATCCGCGGCGGATCGTGGATGGTGACCGATCCGAATTGCCGCTCGGCGGCGCGATACTCGCTCACGCCGGACGAACGCAAGGATTTCGTGGGCTTCCGGGTGGCCCGCACGCCATGAGCCGAGCCACCCTACTCTTGGGGGCCGCGGCGATCGCGCTCGGCGGATTGCTGGCGGGCCTGGGCCATCCGCCACGAACCCCACCGGAACCGTCGTTCCAGTATCCGGGCTACAATCTGGTGTTCGTCAGCTTCGATGCGTTGCAGGCGGCCCACATGGGTTGCCAAGGCTACTTCCGCGATACCACGCCGATGCTCGACGCCCTGGCACGCTCGGGCTTCCACTTTACGCAGGCGCACTCGGTGGCCTCCTGGACGGTACCCTCATCGATGACATGGTTCACGGGGGTGTACCCTTCGGAACACCGTGTGGTGAACAAGTTTGCCGATGTGCCCGCGAAGAAGCCCACGAACCTCCGGGAGCTTTCGCCCGGCCTGATGACGCTCGCCGAGGTGTTGAAACACAACGGATACGCCACGGGCGGGTTCACGGGCAACGCCGGCGTCAGCGGCATGTTCGGCTACGAGCAAGGCTTCGACACCTACTACGCGCCGGACGCGCCAGCGACGGTCTGGTTCTTCCACAACACACAGTCGCTCGTGCGTCCGGCTACAATTCTTCAACAGGCTCACAAGCAATTCAGCCGCAATCAACCAGCCGTCCGCTCCCGATCTTTCACAATGCTACCTTCGCGTGCACCTTCGGGTCGTCGCCGGCGTCCAGCTTCGTGCCGGTGAGGAACGCCTTACCGGCCTCGACCAGGTATTTGAGGCTGCTGGTGCCGCTGTTGTCCCAATATTCCGCGGAGTTGCCGTCGACGCAGAGCAGAGCGATGTTGGGATCGTCCACGCCGCCGGGGAACCACACCTTCCATTCGGTTTTCCACAGTTGGGCGATCTTCGCCCGGTCTTCCACGATGTTGGCCACTCCGCTGAGCGAGACGAACTTCGTACTCGATTGCATCGTCACCACCACGTATTTGTCCTTCCCCAGTTCGTCCACCTTTCCGCCGTCCCGGCCAGTGGCGAACCACAGCGTGCCATCGGTTTCCACTTCGGCCAAAGCCATCGGCCGCCCGCGCAGGTTGCCGTTGGCGGTGCGCGTAACGAGCATGGCCACGCCGAAATCCTCGAGCAGTTCGTGAAGTTTCACATCGGGGTAAGTTGTCATCGCAGTGGCCTCGGTGGATGGAAATTCAATGGGAACGCGGCAAGTTCCGGGCCGTATGCTGTAGGATGGTGAGATTGGGTTCGACACCGAATCGGGAGAGCCGCATGCGACCGGGAAGCTTCCCAATGCTGGGCATGTTCCTTTGGCTCGTTGTTCCCGTGGCGGCGGCCGAGCCGGAGCGGATCGCCGGCCTCGTCGAACGACTCGGCGACCGAAATTTCGCCACCCGCGAGACGGCGACCAAGGAGTTGATCGAACTCGGCGAACCAGCGCTG
>JANNVO010000081.1:0-26823 GCA_031414475.1 Rickettsiales bacterium | reverse complement strand
GAAGCCTATCAAGTTCAGGATGACAGCGAGTAGTCATACCGGGCTTGACCCGGTATCCCCCAGGCAACGGAAGAAGATCCTGGGCTGAAAGGCGTGCGAAGCCTATCGAGTTCAGGATGACAGCGTAGTAGTCATACCGGGCTTGACCCGGTATCTCAGGCAACGGAAGAAGATCCCGGGCCGAAAGGCGTGCGAAGCCCATCGAGTTCAGGATGACTATTTTTAACAAGGGTTTTTATCCAATCAAATTTACTATCTAGACTTGGAAGTTGGGACTTCGGTTTGCTCAACAACTCTATCAGTATGAGTTTTCTCTTTTGGATCAGCTTTTTTTCCACCCACTTTTTCAACAAAGGATTTTTTAGCTTCATTGAAAGATTTTGATACTGCTTGACCAGCCTCTTTCCAAGCACCCTTGATCCCTGTCATCGCTTGCTCCGTTGTCTTTTCTCCTTTA
Organism: Rickettsiales bacterium; assembly: GCA_031414475.1. Taxonomy (GTDB): domain Bacteria; phylum Pseudomonadota; class Alphaproteobacteria; order Rickettsiales; family Rickettsiaceae; genus Megaera_A. Next base: position 26,366 of record JANNVO010000081.1, on the reverse strand, counting down.
AGCCAAGCTCCTATAATATCAAACGTGCTTTTAAGAGCTTTTAGTCCTTGGCCAAGAACAGCACCAGACACCTCTTTAACTGATTTACTCCCCTGGCCGATTGCATCACTTACCAAGTTATCCAATTGATCAACTGAACCTTTACACATATTACTAATTTGTTTTCTTAATTCTTTTGGAAGAATATCAATTTTATCAAGATTTTTATCGATTCCATCTTTAATTAACCCAAACACTTGCTTTGCCTTATCACCCACAAGCAGATCTACTCCATCAACTGATTCCTCAATTTGGCCCGCTACAGCTTTTTTTTGAGTTTGGTTTAGGCCTAACCCTTCAAAACCACCAATCAGGTTTTGTCCGATCTTCGCCATTTCTTTTGAAGCTGCATCCATTACAGATACTTGAATAGCATCAAATTGTGCCTTCATAACTCATCTCCTTAGTTCAAGTTGAAATAGTACAAATTTAAAATATCACTGATTATGGTATCATAACTAAGAAAGGACTAAAAAGAAAACTCATGAAAAATCTCATGTTAGAATAATCTATGTGCTCTAAAACAATGTTTTCAAATAACAAAAAACGGGGATATTGAACAGGAATTTATCCTGAACTTGATGACTCAAGTATGTCGTCTTGTATGTCATACCGGGCTTGACCCGGTATCCCAGGCAGCGGAAGGAGATCCTGAATCAAGTTCAGGATGACCGTGTTTTTAGCCGAGCACGAGGACGACTATTACGAGGCACAACACAATTTAGTCATCCTGAACTTGATGGGGTAACGGAAGTAAAAATACTAATAGTTCTGAATTTTTGAAGTTATTTTGTATTACTTAGAAGCCGCGCTTTCCAATTTTGCCTTCTCGACAACTCTATCGAGATCAATTTGACTACAAATCCCAAGCAATACGGGGTCACGTTGACGGATGTTTGTCATATTCCAATGGGTGCGATCCCTGAGAGCTGCAACAGTAGATTTGGTGGTTCCTATCAGCTTTATTATATCAGAGTCCTTCACCTCTGGATAATTTTTCAAGAGCCAATAGATTGCATCAGGTTTATCCTGACGTCTTGCTATTGGGGTATATTTAGCTGTCTTTTTGGAACTTTTAGCGGCATCATAAGCAGGACTAGTTTTGAGTTTGAGTGCAGCTTTTGAGTCATGTGCACAACGCTCAAGCTCATGTTTATCTAGCTGCCCCGCTGTTACTGGGTCGATACCCATAACTCCAACAGCAACCTCACCATCAGCAATTCCTTTTACCTCAAGCTCGTGAACACCACAAAAATCTGCAATCTGTTTAAAAGTTAGCGCAGTATTTTCCACTAACCAAACTGCAGTTGCTTTAGGCATTAAAGGGTATTGTTGCTTCTTACTCATGCTCAAATTTATCTTTATATTTAATCTGGGATTTGGTATAAGAAATCCAGTTACTACAAAAAAATACCCTCTTTAGAGATCAAAGTCAAACATTCTTATATCAATTTCCATTTTAATAGTACTCAGCAATTACAGGAGCATGATCTGATGGTTTATCTTTTGTTCTGGTGTGATAATCGATCTTACAGTCAACTAAGTGAGCAACTGCATTACTAGTGGAAATTATGGAATCAATACGCATTCCCATGTTTTGTTCCAACGCCCCAGCTCGATAGTCCCACCAGGAAAAGTCGTTTTTAGTTGGGTGCAATATCCGAAAATTATCAACAAACCCTGAGTTTAATATTGTTCTTAATTTTTTCTGCTCCTCATAAGTAAAACAAGTTGAATCTTGCAGCTTAGCTGGATTGTAAACATCAATATCATAAGGAGCAACATTAAAATCAGAGCCGATGAATAACAGTTCTTCAAAGGATTTAGCTGACTGAATATAGTCCGTAAAAGCATCGTAAAACTTCAGCTTATTAATAAATTTGTCGCTACCAACATCCCCTCCATTTGGTGCATATAGTGATATCACTCTAATGTAGCCAATAACTGTTAAAAATGAACACTCAATAAATCTAGCTTGATCCGGAATTGGATTTTCATCAAAGTTGTTTTTAACCTCATCTGCTGGAATTTTAGACAAGATGGCTACACCATTATAGGTTTTTTGCCCATTTATGTAGAGATTGTAAGGGAGATGACTTAACTCATCAGACGGAAATTTATCTGTTTCGCATTTGAGCTCTTGCAGACAAATAATGTCTGGGTCATTTAATTCAATAAATTCGATCAAATGTTGTAGCCTCATTTTAATGGAATTAACATTCCAAGTAACAATTTTTAAGCTCATAATAAATCTTTTTGATCACCATTTTGACAATCCGGACAAAAGAATGTCGATCTTCCAGATTGCTTTATTTTTTCTATCTTATGGCCGCAAATATAACATGGCAAGCCTATTCTGCCATAAACATTTAGCTCTTGTTTGAAATATCCTGGCTTGCCGTCTCCACCGACAAAATCTCTTAATGTCGTTCCGCCCGCTCTAATCGCTTTCTCAAGAACCTGTTTTATAGAGCCAACTAGACCATATACCTCTTCTCTTGTTAAAGTATTTGAAGGCCTTAGAGGATTAATTTTAGCCATAAACAGACTTTCCGCTGCGTATATATTGCCAACTCCAACAACAATTTTGTTATCCATAAGAGCTAGTTTTATTGCTATTTTTTTATTCAAAAGTTTTTTAAGAAGATATTCTGTGTCAAACTCTTCTTCAAGGGGCTCAGCTCCCAGTGTTTTTAAATAATGTTGATCACTTACCTGGCTACTAGGACTAATGTAAACCATGCCAAATCTTCTTGCATCATTAAACACCAGCTGCTTACCGCTCTGAAATCCAATAGTTATATGATCATGTTTTTGTAACTGATAATTCTCCGGTTGAATGGTAATTCTACCACTCATTCCAAGGTGATATGTGAGCACATAGTCATTATCAAGATAAATATTCAAATACTTAGCTCTTCGAGTTATATCTATAATTGTTGCGTTTATAAGATAGTTGGGCAAATCCTTTGTTAGTTCGTATCGAAGCTTGTTCCTTCTTTGAGTATAATTCGTTATTTTGTCACCTATTATGTGCTGAGCTAGGTAAAGCTTTAATGTTTCTATTTCTGCTAATTCTGGCATTTGGAGCCTAATTCATTGATATAATATTTTAAGGATGTTGTTTTGCAAAATATAGCGGTATAAAATATAGGTCAAGCTTATGGATGAGAAAGATGATAAAAATTTTGGCTTCGAGAAGGTGACACCAAATCAAAAAAGGGTTTTGGTTGACGAAGTGTTTTCTGATATAGCTAAATATTATTATCTGCTTCTTGCCCTAAAATTTCAACCAACGGAAAACTGAACTCTAATCCTCCAAGCTCTGAGGCGGTTTGTAAGGATATAGGGACTAGATTGCCGGTCGAAAAACTTCCGTATTCAGTATCAATAATAACTATTTTACCGTTTTCTTGTTCTCTTAAGTTCGCGTTAAACATAAAATCATGAAATCCTGTACTATTTCCAATGTTTGTTCTTTCTATCATAAAATCTAAATTATCTTCCGGTTTTTTATCTCCTACATATTTAGAGCAAGAAATAACATCATTAGATCCTATAGTAAGCAAATTCTCTAAAGGCTTTTTCTCCGCTCCTTTTATTTTAATTTTGATATTTGGGTTAGCTTCATTTGCTAAAAAGCATTTTGTTTCTACTGCTTCCCACTTCTCCCCTAAATCTTTAACCTGCTTACCTAAATAAGAAGAGCCTATAACGCGCTCAAGCCCTTTATCTCCTTGGACCCAACTACTACCGTCTTTTAAACTTATGAGTGTGTATGGTCTTACCCCGCACACTTTGTGCTCTATAGAGTGTATGTTTTCTTGTTTAATTAGGTTTGTTGATAAAAGGTTAGATACAAAAGATTTTATTTCAACCTCTGCCTGAGTTTTGCTCATGCCGTCCTTTATAGGTGTAATTTCATGAATTTTACTAGTTGCGTGTTTGCTCATTATTGTTTTCCTCTAAATTTCAATTAATGTAACCGAAGTTAACATAAATTAAGTTGTGCGTAAAGTTAAATTTTAATATTTATTTAACATCGCTGGAAATACGAAAGTATAATTGGTTATTTTGTCACCTATTATGTGCTAAGCTAGGTAAGCTTTAATGTTTCTATTTCTGCTAATTCTGGCATTTGAACCTATTCATTGATATAATATCTTAGGGATGTTAGTTTTGCAAAATATAGCGGTATAAAATATAGGTCAAGCTTATGGATGAGAAAGATGATAAAAATTTTGGCTTTGAGAAGGTGACACCAAATCAAAAAAGGTTTTTGGTTGACGAAGTGTTTTCTGATATAGCTAATAAGTATGATCTGATGAATGATCTAATGAGCTTTGGCGTTCATCGCCTTTGGAAAGATGAATTCTGTAGCATGATTCCAAATTTGGCTGGAACGATATTGGATGTCGCTGGAGGTACTGGTGATGTTGCCTTCCGAATTAAGTCTAACGCAAAAAAACAAAATAAAGACCCTCATATTATAGTTTGTGATATAAACCCAGACATGCTCAAAGTCTGTAGAGACAAAGCAATCGACAAAAACATTTTAAAAAAACTTGATCTAATCGTAGGAGACGCGGAAAAACTTCCTTTCCAGGATAATAGCTTTGATTACTATACAATTGCATTTGGCATTAGAAATATGCTATCAATTGAAAAAACCCTTAAGGAAGCTTATCGAGTGTTAAAACCTACTGGTAAGTTTCTTTGCCTAGAATTTTCTAAGGTTCAAAATGACATAATGCGACCTTTGTATGACTTATATTCATTCAATCTGATTCCGACAATTGGCAATTTTGTTGCTAAAAATCAAGGGGCGTATAAATATTTAGCAGAGAGCATTAGTTTGTTTCCAGATCAAGAGGATTTTAAAACCATGATTCAAGCTGCTGGTTTTTCTGATGTAAATTATAAAAACCTAACATTTGGTGTTGCTGCAATTCACCATGGTTTTAAATCTTAATTATGATAAAATTCTTAAGGTATATTCCTAAGGTAATACATCTATTATATATTGTAAGTAAGTATAGGGTTTTGACTGATTCTGGTCATTTTAAACTTCCTTTATCATTAAAAATTTTAGGTAGATTTTTTAGTATTGTTCTGTATCCGATCGGCCTATTTACTAAATCTAACCTAAATTTTGGTCAACGTTTGGCGGGATTATTCCAATCTTTGGGGCCAATATACATTAAATTTGGTCAAACTTTATCTACAAGACCAGACTTAATTGGAACCGAAGTAGCAGATAGTTTGAAGTATTTACAAGATAAACTTCCTCCATTTAGCTTAAAGATAGTAAAAGCAAGAATTGAAGAAAGATTTGGTCAAAAAATATCTGATCTATTTGATTCATTTGAAGACACTCCAGTTGCAGCCGCTTCAATTGCTCAGGTACATAAGGCGAAGCTAAAGTCAGGCGAAGTAGTTGCGGTAAAAGTCTTGAGACCTAATATTGCACAAAAATACGAAGAGGATATTGCGTTTTTAGAATATGGTGCTGAAATAATCACGCGTTTCCTTAAAAAAGCAAAAAGGTTGAGACCCAAAGAGGTTATGTCAGTGTTTAGACAATCAATGAATCTAGAGCTTAATCTTCGTTCTGAAGCAGCAGCAGCTTCTAGAATTCTTGATAATTTTGTCAATGATTCATCTCTACACATCCCACGAATTTACTGGCATTTAACTCATGACGATATAATAACCTTGGAATGGATTGATGGAGTTTCAATTTATGATCGAAAAGCTATTGAAAAACTAGGTTTTGATCCAAAAGATATTGCAGCCACCATTGCTGTAATATTTTTTAATCAGGCTTATAGGGACGGTTTTTTTCATGCCGACTTGCACCCAGGAAATATTCTAGTATGTCCTAACGGGAAAGTAGCATTAGTTGATTTTGGTATTATTGGTATTCTTGCAGAAGGTGATAGGCTCGCTATTGCAGAAATACTTTATGCTTTCTTAAAAAGAGATTACAAATTAGTGGCAGAAGTACACCACCGCGTAGGGTATATTCCAAAAGAAACTAACTTGGAATATTTCGCTCAAAGCTGCAGGGCTGTTGCTGAACCAATTGTTGGCCTAGCCATAAAAAATATTTCTATAGGAAATCTTCTAGCTCAATTATTCAAAGTAACAGAAGAATACGGCATGGAAACGCAGCCACAATTACTATTACTACAAAAAACGATGGTCGTCGTTGAAGGAATCGGCCAAAGCCTTGATGAGGATATCAACATGTGGATATTGGCAGAGCCTTGGATTAAAAAATGGGCAGCAAAAAACCTCTCGCCTGAAGCTAAGTTATTGCGTATGATCAAAAAAATGCTTAATAAATTGGTGTAATAGACCTTCCGCATATGATTATTGTTACCTGGAATATTAACTCTGTTCGCCTTCGTCTTGACTTGCTACAAAAACTATTTAAAGAGCAAGCACCAGACGTTGTTTGTTTGCAAGAAACAAAAGTGCAAGATGCGCATTTCCCAATCGAGGCATTAAAAGACATTGGTTTTAACTACGTAGTATATTCAGGAGAAAAATCATATAACGGCGTTGCGATATTATCGAAATATGAAATTTCCGACAGTTTTTCTCTAGAGTTTTATAACAGTGACAAAAGACATATTTGTGCCAAAATTCATGACTTTGAATTACACAACTTCTATGTTCCAGCTGGCGGTGATGAACCAGATACTCTGATCAACCCCAAATACAAACATAAGCTAGCATATGTAGAAGCGATGGAACAATGGTTTGCTACTAACCGACTTAAGAGTGATAAGTTAATTCTAGTCGGCGACCTAAACATCGCACCTCTTGAGCACGACGTTTGGTCCTCAAAACAGCTAACAAATGTGGTAAGTCATACACCCCTCGAGAGAACGGCTTTAATTAAATTACAAAATTCGTTTGACTTTGTTGATACTGCCAGAAAATTTGTTGACCCCAGTCAAAAATTTTACAGCTGGTGGAGTTATAGAAACCGTGATTGGAAAAAATCAAATCGTGGAAGAAAATTAGATCATATTTGGGTATCAAAACCACTTGAATCCCGATTGCAAAACATTGTTTTATATAAAGAAGCAAGAGATTGGGACAGACCTTCAGACCACGTACCTTATATGGCCGATATAGTATAAATTATGAAACCAGTCTCGATATATATTCATTGGCCATTTTGCTTATCATTGTGCCCATATTGCGATTTTAACTCTCATGTATCAGACTCCATAAATCATAACGCTTGGTTAGAAGCATATAAAAAAGAGCTCTCTTATTTTGCAGATAGAATTGCCACGAGGCCAGTACGATCGATTTTCTTCGGCGGGGGCACGCCTTCTCTGATGGAACCAAAAACAGTTCTGGGCATAATATCTGCAATTTCAGATATTGCTGTAGTCGATAAACACACTGAAATTACACTCGAGGCAAATCCAACTTCATATGAATTAGAAAAATTCAAAGAATTTAAAGCAGCTGGGATAAACCGGGTTTCAATTGGCGTTCAATCTCTAAGGAATCAAAGACTTGAATCTCTTGGCAGAAAACACTCCGCACAGAACGCTTTGGATGCAATTAAATCGGCAGCGAACTTATTTGATAAATATTCGTTTGACTTGATATATGCCACTCAAAATCAGAATCTAAAAACATGGCAAGATGAGCTAAAAGAGGCTCTAAAATTCGCCGGAGGGCATATTTCTTTATATCAATTAACTATAGAAAAAGGCACCCCATTTTTTAAACTTTATAGCGATAAGAAACTGATTCTGCCATCAAATGATGAGGCAGCCGATATGTACGAATGGACAAATGAATATTTGCAAAAAAATCAATATAAACGCTATGAAATTTCAAACTACGCAATAAGCGGGCATGAGTGCTTACATAATCTATGCTACTGGAATTATGATGAATATATAGGCATCGGCCCAGGAGCCCACAGCAGGTTACATGACAAAGATAGTATAGTAGCACTAATGACGACTCACAAACCACAAGCTTGGCTTGATAAAGTCAGAGAATTGGGTCACGGCATCCAAACACAAAGTCTTCTTTCAAAGACAGAAATTATAGAGGAAGTTTTGATGATGGGTACACGCCTAGAAGAAGGGGTAATTGAAAAAAAGTTTCAAGAAATTACTAAAACGAACTTTTCCGAGGTCTTAAATCTCAAGGTTGTAGAACAATTAAAGCAGCAGAATTTAGTAAACATGGGGTCAGATCGAATAAACTTAACCCCAAAAGGATTGTTGCTACACAGTTATATTGTTCCTAGGATGCTTATGTAAGTGGGTACATCTCCCCGTTTAGTGATTCAAGCGAATTTTGTGAGTCTAGCTGTGCTCACGCATATAGTAAAGCGCATTATGACGAACGATCCATTGGAAGCAAACAGAGCTGTACAAGCTAAAATAAAGTGCAAGGTTGTTAATTTAATTTACGCTGCTTAATCTCTCTCCTCTATAAAATCTTTCTACCTTCAATTCTCCATGCAACAAGGCCGAAACGAGTTCAGGTGACTGTGTTTGTTCACGCAGTCATACCGGGCTTGACCTAGGTCTCACATGCAACACAAGGTTGTATAGCTGGCTTGATCGTGTATCCCGGCAGCGAAAGGAGATCCTGAAACGAGTTCAGGATGACGGTGTTTGTTCTACGCAGTCATACCGGGCTTGACCAGGTATCTCAGGCAGCGGAAGGAGATCCTGGGCCGAAGGCGTGCGAAGCACAACAAGTTCAGGATGACGGTTATTTTCTGAGAATACGCCGTCACACCAAATACATACCTAAACAATTATTTATCGGTAGCACTCTTGGTGTCTGAATCATTACTACTCTTATCTTCAGCAGAAGGACTAGCTTCTGTTGGAGTATCTGCAGCAGAAGCTGGTGCTTCTTCTGCACTTGCACGTAATTGTACAATAATACTTTTAAATTTGTCTGTTGGAATTAATCCAGGAGCAAAATTACCATTAATGATATATGAAGGGGTTCCTTTAATTCCAAGTTCTTTAGCCAAATCGAAGTTTTTAGCAATTATTTGTTTTACTGAATAACTATTAACTTCATTTTCCACTAAAGTATAATCAATACTATATTTTGCTAGCATCGTCTTAACATTTTCTTCAGTGATTTCTTTCATTTGCATCAATTCATTGTGAACGTTCAGGAAATTGTTACTAGAAACCTTCTGAACTGCAAGAGCGATTTTTGCTGCATACCCAGAAGTTCCACCAAGAATCGGTATCGGCCTTAGGATAATTTTTACCCCTTGATCTTGGGATATAATTTCATTTTCATACTCATTTGCTTTTTTACAAAAAGAGCAGTTATAGTCATAAAAAGCAACTATAACTATATCTCCTTTTGGATTGCCCAGTACAGGAGGCGACTCAGCTTCTTCTATTTGAGCTTTATTTTCCTCTAAATAATCTGAAGTCTTTTTGGTCGATTCAGCTAATTTTTTATTATGAAGCCCTTCAAGAGACTGCACTATGACTTCAGGGTTATTCATGATGTAGTCTTTGATAACTTGTTGCATATCATCTTTAGCATCTACAACATCTTTTTTTTCTGCAACCAATCCAGCAGAAGAATCATGGACAGATGCTGATACAACATCTGGAGTTTTTGTCATTTTGTAAGCAAAAAGTATTACAAGTATTATGAATATTAATGCCAAAGCAAAATTAAATAGTTTTTGTATCATTATTTTATTCCTTATAGTTTTTTAGTTTCTTTGTATTATAAGATATTCTCATACCAAATCACTTTGATACTTGATTCATATTCTTATTGCAAAACAAAAATACCCACTTACAAATAAACTTATTTTGTAGCTTCTAAAATATCACCAGCTTTATACCAATCTGGTGAATTCTTTTGCAAGTTACTCATAGCCATTGTTGCCATCTTGCGTGCGTCACTAATACGCCCAGACTTGAGAGCAATAAGAGCTGTATTTAGGTAACTTTTACCAGCAAGCCCATTCTTATCGTAATAAATTGCCATATAGTGAAGAGCCAGAAGATTATCTGGTTCTTTATCAAGGACAAATAATAAATCTTTATAATATCTGTTAATATAGCGTGGATCATCGATATGAGTAGTGATTCCAACTATAGCCTTACCCAAACGAATCAATGGATCTTTTGGCCGGGTCTCCTCTGCTAGTTCATATTCATGTAGGGCAGCTTTCTTCCCAGCCTCGAAATATATCTGAGCTTTTAGCTCGTGATAGTAGCTATCATCTGGGTGTTTCATTACGAGAAAATTAATATGATTGAGTGAATCATCAAAATTACCAATTCTGAAGCATTTAATGGCTTTCATATAGTGAGTTATTTCATCAACATTATCTTCAAATTTACAATCAAGTATTTTATTTATCTCAAGAGTAAATGCTGCGATCTTTGCCGAGCTACGAGAATATCTATAAATAATGTCATCACTATTTTGACTGGTAGTAAATTTTGACCTTTTGTTGAAGCTTCGAAGTATAAGTAATCTTTCATTATTAAGAGGATGAGTCTGATCATACTGATTAAAAGAATCACCCAAAGATTGCAGCTGCATTTTTTCAAAGAACGTAATTAGCCCCACGACGCTATGAGAGCTTTTCTCAAGTAAACGCATGGCAGTTTGATCGGCACTCGATTCAAATTCACGAGAATAAGCGTAAATTGATCTTTCAGAAAAATGCATGCCTCCCATTGCAATCGCAATCCCTTCTGCTGCACCGCCACTTATTGCAGTAGCCAAACCCAAAGCCGTAGTACCAATAGCTGCCTTCTTATAATTATCTACAACTTCATCACGCCTTGCTACATGACTCCCTAAAATGTGGCCGATTTCATGGGCTACCACTCCACGTAACACATCTGGATCCGGGTAATTTATAATTAGTCCACTAGTAATAAACACCTCATTTCCACCAGCAGTAAAAGCATTAGCTATAGGATCATCGATAATGTAGATTTTTAAATCCTTAAGACCAGAGGCTTCTCGTAGCGGCTGAACTACCAAGTTTACAGTTTCTTCGATTTCAGAATCTCGAATGATATTAGCCTTAGCTAAATGTGCACTTAAGAAAATAATTATAAAAAAGAAATGGTACGGCTTCATATAACTATTGTCACTTATATAACTAATGGCTCGATAGTATCATCTTTTCTCTGCTTGAAAAGTCTTCATGAAGAAATTTTACTAAAATGACTTGAATAATTGCAAGAGATAGGTCAAATTACAATCATTAAATAAATCTGGGGCTAGAATTTCATGTCAAAATTAGCGATCGTTACCGGTGGAATAAGAGGAATTGGAGCAGCAATTTCAACAACTTTAAAAAGCGCAGGCTATGAGGTTATTGCAAATTATCATACACATACAGAGTTAGCACGTGAATTTAGTAAGAATACTGGTATAAAATCAATGGCTTGGGATGTTTCAAACATCAATGAATGTCATGAAGCCCTAACCAAAATTGAAATAGAACTTGGCAAGAGCGTTTCGATACTTATCAATAATGCTGGTATTACTCGAGATGGCATGCTTCACAAAATGTCATCACAAAGTTGGCACGATGTAATAGGGGTAAACTTAACCTCATGTTTTAATATGTCGAGCTCTGTAATAACTAAAATGCGTGAACGTAACTTTGGCAGAATCGTTAACCTAAGTTCTATTAATGCGTTAGCAGGACAGCTAGGGCAAACTAATTACTCTGCGTCCAAAGCTGGTATTATTGGATTTACTAAAGCATTAGCTAGAGAATCGGCATCAAAAAATATTACCGTAAACTGTATTGCCCCTGGCTATATTGATACTGATATGATGAAAGATGTTCCAGATGACGTACTTAAAAATATAATTGAACAAATTCCAGTCAAAAGGTTAGGTAGACCTGAAGAAGTTGCCAGAGCTGTGCTATTCTTGGTCAGCGATGATTCTGGATTTATTACTGGAGAAACCATGTCCATCAACGGTGGACATTACATGGCCTAAATTATGCATTATATCTCTTGCATAACCTAGAAATGGTTGAGGAATTTTTAGGTTATGCAAACGAGGATCGCAAGTGTACTTTGGTACACAAGAACCGGAGTTAAATTTTGACAACAAAATTACCAACCAGAATGGGTTATGCAAGAGATATATTTTAGTATAAAAGAAATACCAAGTGCAATTGTTAAACAAATGCAACATAAGGGAGTGTGGAAACCAGACTGCCCTATTAGTATTGAACGTCTAAAGCTTATTGAAATTAGCCACATTAGTTTTGAAGGAAATATTCAGTCTGGTGAAATCATAGTCCTTGATAAATTAGCTCAATCAGTGCTTAGAATTTTTGAGGAATTAATGATAATAAAATTTCCAATACATAGCGCTTATCTTATTGATAAGTACGAAGGTGACGATGAAAAGTCAATGGCAGCTAATAATAGTTCGAGCTTTAACTTCAGAATGATTGCCGGCTCTACTAAATTTTCTATGCACGCATATGGTCTGGCAATCGACATTAACCCAGTGCAAAACCCATATATTGAAATTAAAGACGACGCCTATGTCCAAGTGCATCCTAAGTCAGGGGTAGACTTCTTAAATCGTAGTAACATAAGGCCAGGAATGGTTGAATCTATCGTACCAATTTTCAAAAAATATGGTTTTAGCGAGTGGGGAGGAAACTGGAACAAGCCGATAGATTATCATCATTTCCAAGTACCACGATCACAAGTGCATGAATTGATATAGATGATTCTCATTCACTCATCAGGACAATAGTTTCAAGCATCATAAAGATAAAATCAGGAGCCTTTTGCTGCTCATGCACAGAGTCCATACTGGGCTGCCCGGGGTATCTTCTTCGCTGCCCTAGATCCTGAATCAAGTTCAGGATGACTGTATAAAAGTCATACCAGGCTTAGGCCGGGTATCTTCTTCTACCTGAGATGTTTAGCCACGGCAAGCTTCGCTATCAAGTTCAGTGTATCAGGTTCTTCCTCCTACACCACCACCAGGTACTTGACTTGGAGGTCTCTGCATCCGTGGCGGCAACTCGGTCTTCTCACCCTTTCCAGGCGGAGGATGAGGAAGATTATGACTACGCCCCACAACACTGGCTTGCTGAGCAAGATTTGGGGGAAGTTTTTGTGGCGCATTAAAAATGCTATCAAATTCCTTAGGATTAACCAGTCGTATTTTTGCAATAGTTTCATTACTTGGTATAGTTTTAGCATCAAATTCTGCTAACGGCTTACCATTTTGTCTTATTCCAGCCTTTTTGGTAAAAGAGTTTAGCTTTGCTGCAATATCTCCATTTGTCATTACATTGTTAAAGAGTAAATCCTTTACTTGTTCGACTGAAGCCAGTTGAGCTTTTGGCTGATGCTGTTTCCCCATTTTGGTTGCAATTTTCCCTAATTCTTCGGTAGAAACAGTATAACTACCTGTAAAACTAGTGGAATAACCTTGCCCAGATTTTAAAGAAGTTGTCAGCTCTTTAGCCAAATCTCCCTTATTTTGTTCCAGGTACTCTGGGCCTAACTTAGCAAGAGTCGGCGCAAGAGCAATATTAATCTTTTCAACTCTCTCAGCAGTAATATTATGTCCATCTGCTATTAATGAAGCATTAATAATCTCTTGAGCTATTTTGTCCGCAACACTTACCGTTGCTTTTTGAGTGGTAGCCACAGCACTGGTATTCTCTAATTTAGGCGCCGATGGCTGCACCTGAATTGGTGGTGTTACAAGAGACGGAGGAGGAGAAACAGGATGAAGAGACGGACCTTCAGGTAATTTTTCAGGTTTTGGCGGCACAATAACTTCTAAAGGCACTTCTTTGGCTACTGGTTTAACCTTAGCAACAACAGGTTCAACTTTGCCAGCACCAAAAACTAATTTATCAAATTCCTTAGGGTCAGCTTTTCTATATTGAGCAAGATCTTTATTGGATAATTTCTTAAATTGCTCAAGAGATATAGGTTTTTCACCTCTAGCTTCTAAGAAACTATTCAAGTTTTGTGAGAAATTTTTGTCAGAACCTAAATTAGCTCCCATCTTTGAAAAACGAGATTGATATTGTTTTTCACCAGCTTCATTACTTTTCGTAAGATGCCCCGTACTTATTTTTGTAGCCACAGAATGTAAATCGTTTTCTGCAATATCAAAATCTTTTTTAAAACGAGAGGAAAAACTTTTTCCTGCATTTAGTGAAGTTGTTAACCCTTTAGACAAATCACTTTTGTTAGCTTCTAGATATTCGCTTCCAAGGGAAGTTAGTACGGGCATTAATTCTGCATACATTTTTGTTCTTGTCCCAGGCAAAATTGTATGCCCCTTGTTTTCAAGTTCTTTTAGACTTGCTTCTATAATAGATGTCGCCTTGCCTTCCACCTCCTTTTTACCTTGCTCTACGACAGCTATTATCTCCAAATCTTTACTAACCGCATCACCAAATTTTTTTATATTTTCTGGCGTTAGTTTGTCTGGATTTAAAGTACAAATTCCATTTTCTAATTTTCCTTCATCTGAAAAAAATTCAGCCATTCTTGCTTGTATCTTAGGTGATACTACCTTTGCAACAAAGGTAGTATCCTTACGCACAAAGGGCGATACATTATCAGGAAATGTTTATGGGGCGCTAATTGCGCTATAAGATCTGCTTTCTCTTGAGGAACCAATCCTGCGCCTGTTTTCTTCATAAAAGGCATACCATTAACTAGGCTTTGGTCTTTTATAAACTCCCCTACTAAACTTGCAACACCTTTATTAGATTGTAGCTTTTCAGTTAACTCATCCTTAACTGAAACCAACAAAGCTTTTGCTGGCTCAAAAAGTGCTGCGTCAGCCCCTCTGCTTACAGCCTCTTTAACACCTTCCCTCATATCTATTTCAGCTTGAGCTAGACTCAACACCCCACCTGTAGCGTTTGGATTACCTTCTAATTGCTTCTCTTTTGTTTGATCCTTGAGAGAAGCAATTCCATCTGTAAACTGCTTATTTGTGATATCAATTTCACCATTATTATCTGCTGCAAATGCCATCAACTGCTGAGCAAAATACCTTTTTATGGTATTTGCACTCCGCCCTAAACCGTCCACTGCCATTTTAATTTCTATCTCAGTAAGGGGTTTCTTTGGTTCTTCTTTTGACATAATATTTACACCTCAAAATTTAACTTTGTAATACTTAAGTAAACACCTGTTGCAACTTAGCTGTCAATATATTAATAAAGGTACCAAATATTTATTTTTAAAATTGTGTGTTAACTTAAGGTCAAAAATTGCCTTTCACAATTCTCTGAATTGTGGCATCAAGCATGCATTTGGCTGGGGATCTTATCATCTACCGTCATACTGAACTTGATTCAGGATGACGGACTTTTGTTCTGATTTTTACTAAAAATATTCACTTCTTACATCAAACTGAGGTTATGTAATTTAAGCGTAAGATTTAATGCGTTCAATGTCTGAATAAAGCTTTTGAAGCGAATGCTCGGCCTTTTTAAGCTTTTTATTTATTGCATTAATAATTTTATCAGAAGGATTTTCAAAATTCTTCATATGATTCTGGAGCTGAAGCTTAATATTATTTAGGTTATAATGCGCTTTTGATAAAGCTTGCCAAAATTTTTCTTTTGCTCCAGCGGGAGAATTTTCTAGTTCTTGGAACTTTTGCTGACAAACAACGTCTAGTTCTTCAACCTTGTTTTTCAGCAATTCAAGTCTTTCTTTATGATCTTTGGTAACCTGCTCTATAGTTTGGACAATTCTAGCCTCAACACGAACCTCTGCCGTTCTTTTTAAACCCCAAGCCAAACCACATTTACTCATAAGATATATGATCCATTTATGAACATCAAATTGATACCATTTATGACCATTGCGATAATCAGAAGGAAAGGCATGATGAAAATTATGCCAATTTTCTCCAAGTAACAAAAGGGCTAACCACCAAATATCCCGGGACGTACCATTAGTATATTTTTGAGTGCCAACAAAATGACAAAGCGAATTTACAAAAAATGTAACTTGTTGTTGCACAGCGCGACCAAGCCCTATAAATACAAATCCTGCATAAGCAGCAAGCGCAGTAGTTCCAAATATATATCCAACAGCAGCCGGAACTAAAGTGTTCATAAGGATAGCGATATGCCAATAATACTTTAGTTGCCATCTTAGCAACTTATTTCTCCCATGCTTTACTAGGGTAACTTTGTCAATGGATTTATAACTACCTTCACCAATAAGCATCCAGCCCATATGAGACCACAAAAACCCCATGATTCGACTATTGTACTTCAACGGTGTATGCGGATCTTTCTCAGTATCAGTATATGTATGGTGCATAAAATGGTTTGATGCCCAAGACAGAGCTGGTCCTTGTAGGGTTCCTGCAGATAATAAAATTAGTATGAATTCAACAAATTTATTTGTTTTATATGTATCATGAGACCAAAGACGATGAAAACCAATTCCAACGGTAATATTTGAAACGTAATAGCCAGTCAAGAACAAAATCACTTCAAACCAACCAACTTGATGAGAGATAGCATAAAAAATAGCTAAAGCAATCAAAATCATTGGATACGCTATCAGCGCAAAAATACCGACTAGATTAAGTTCTTTAAACATATGACAACCGCCAATGATTAATAAATAAAATGGAGCGGGTGAAGGGATTCGAACCCTCGACTTCGACCTTGGCAAGGTAGCGCTCTACCCCTGAGCTACACCCGCTTGTTTTATAAGTATTGATTAGCTGTAAAACCATACAAAAATAAATACTTATAATGCCTCCTAGTAAAATACAAAAATAGGAAAAAAGATCAAGTACTAAATTCACCTAAACCATTTTTAGCTAAATTTTTTGCCCAAAATTGTTGTTACAATTGATTTTCATGACTGATCGCTCCGGCTCTGTTCTTCAAGCTTTATAATTTTTTCTTTAAGTAAAAGCTTTTGCTTTTTGAGTTCAGTAATATTATAATCCTGAGCATGATTGTCGTTAGCAGATTTTATTCTTTTTTCAAGCTCAGAGTGTTTTTGTTTTAGACTATCAATATGTGATTTCATTAAATCCTCTCGATTTTTACTACTTAAAAAGATTGGGTGCTTTATGAATTATCCACCATCTTATATTAAGTAGTATAATATAAAATATTTGCAAATGTTTTTTTGTATGATAAAAAAAGAAAATACTTACAAAATGATTATCGGTATTACTGGAGCATCAGGAGCTATATACGGAATTAGCCTACTGAAAACCCTAAAAACCCTTGCTGTAGAATCACACCTAATCATTTCAAAATCTGCTCATCTTACCATAGCCACCGAAACAAATTTTACAACAAAAGACATAATAAGTCTTGCTGACTATTCATATAATTGCGGAGATATTGGAGCACGAATTTCAAGTGGATCATTTCGGACTAACGGTATGATTATTGCACCATGTAGTATGAAAACACTTTCTGCAATTGCCAATGGGTTCGAAGATAATTTAATCATTAGAGCTGCCAGTGTAGTGATGAAAGAAAAGAGGCAATTAGCTCTAATGGTTAGAGAGACCCCTCTTCATGCGATACATTTAGAGAATATGCTAAAGTTAAGTCGCCTGGGGGTATCGATATGCCCAGCAGTACCCGCATTCTATAATAAACCTTCGTCAATAGATGAGTTAATAAACCATTCTAATGCAAGAATTCTAGATCTCTTTAATATTGATACTCATATTATCAAACGTTGGGATGGTCTAGTCAATTGATATGAAGCTGGGACGTTGTTACTCGTCGCTTACCTAGTACTCATAGGCTTCACTCCTCGCGCCTAGTCCCATCTTCATCTGAATTGACTATATGAATAGTAATTCAATCTAATAAGTTCAGGTTATTTACCAAAACACCCATTAGTATTTTTCATGTTATGGTTAGCTATTTGCTGTATATCGTGAACAAGATCACTATAAGTCCTGGCACTGGTTTGATAGTTGTGTTCAAAAAACTTACGCTGGATCTCAATAAAATCAGTTACGGTTTTACATTTTAAACACTCTTGACTTAAACCTAAGTTATTTTCAAAAGAGTTATTAAGATTATCCGTCAAATTTTTTATCATTTTCTTTGCAAGGTCAGTAGATTCGCTATTACCATGCGCACCTGAAGCAAACGTAGAATTAGCAGCATTTATAAAGTCGGTTACGCCTTGCTTCATATCATCAGCAAAGTCTGATTCAAGTAAGTTAGCACCAAGCACACCATCCAATGAACCAAATAATTTATTCGGTTTATCATTCTTGTTCTTAGCTTGCTTTTCACCAATCTTATTATCATTCATACAGTTTCTCCAAATCAAAATAATGTCGCACCAGGTATTTTACGGCATTTTGTTTTCTTGCACAAATTTATTTACTGTCGTATATCTCTATATTTGTTAATATCTGTGGTTTTAAAGATTTTATTAGTTCTATAAGGATTTATATCCACCCCACCTCGCCTAGTATATTTGGCAGAAATTGTCAATTCGACTGGTAAGCACTGCTTCATAATATCATAAAACATATGTTCAACACACTGCTCATGAAACTCGCTATGATTTCTAAAAGAAATAATATATTTCAACAGAGATTCATGATTTATTTTTCTTCCCCTGTATTTGATTTGTACTGAAGCCCAGTCCGGCTGATTTGTTACAAGGCAGTTTGACTTCAAGAGATTAGAATACACCAACTCTTCCACAATTATATTGTCATCAGATAATTTGAGTAAATCAGAATTAACTTTGTACTCATTGACCTCGATGTCCAGCTCATCAAGACATATACCATCAAACATAGCTAACTTGTCACTAGAAAAATAGTTCAAGGATTTTACAGATACATCTGTATTTGAATTAGTCACACGATCTAGATCTGATTTAAGAAGCCCAAGAACTTGATTCTCGTCAATAAACTTTGTCCCACTATAAGAGTTAAGGTAAAGCTTAACAGACTTTGATTCCACGATATTTTCAGAATCAAAAGGAACAAAGAATTGTACTATTCTAACTTCTGGTTTGCCTTTTTGACTAAGCCACGACAATTCGTAACAGTTCCAAAAATCACCGCCACTAAATGGCACATCTTTGGATATACCAACTTGTTCTCTGCCTAACCTTCTTGGAATGCTTACTAATAGATCTCTATCATAAAGATCAGAGTATTTCGTCTCTTTACCTAAAGACAAATTTAATTGCTCTTTCACTAATCCTAACCTCAAAAAAACTTATTGCCTATATTTATTTAACTAGTAAATATAGCTGGATTTATAATACGTTAATTTTAAGGAAGGCCACACAGCATAGGTTACTCCTGAGCACAAGCGAATCTTAGAAATTGACGTATAACAAATTCAACTTTTTTACTATATAATTTTTTAACCATACAGCAACCTTGTTTTTAATAAATTAATACTATTTTCCAGACTATTTTTTTCCTGTTTAGTCAGAAGAGCAGGCGCCTGTTCTATGCAAATAATTAACCCATCTCCTTCATCCCTTGGGGTAATACTTGCAATATACATAACGTAAGTTCCATCTTTAGTTGTACAAGAAAATCTTGCAAGTCTGTGCCCATCAATAGCAGCATTTATCTTAGTAATATTTTTTTGTACATACTTTATAATTTCACTACGAACTGCTGTATTATTCTCACCAGAAATCATTTTGATCGAGTCAACAATTACTATATCTTCTAAATTATAGTACTCTTTAATACCTTTAATTAACCGGCTACAAAACTCAGAAGTACTAGCAATAGTTATACTATCTACTAAGTTTTTGTATAGAAATTTGCCATCAAGGTAAAATTGTATTAACTGAACATTTTTCTCATCTAACGATTTTTTATAACTAAAAATCTTAGCAATTCCTGAACACACAGCTATTATACTCGAACAGACAAGCAAAATAAAATCAGGATTTTCAATCATAAGTACTAAACATGCGTATAAAAATAAACTTAATAATTAAACCTCAGGGTAACAAATTGCATTGCAATTTAACCTTAACTCACTTTCAATTTGACAAATATCAATTTTTATCCTGATATGCAAATATTTTTTCCATTTTTTACTTAATTTTCTACAAAAATGTCGTATGTTATAATAATAATGATAGGGTTAATGGTAATGACAGGTTAATGGTAATGACAGAAGTAATAGCGATAGACCAACTAAAACAATACATAAGTAGAATAGAGAGACTAAACAGTGATAAAGCAGAAGTTAGCGACGATATAAAACAGGTATTTGACGAAGCAAAAGCAAACGGTTTTGATATTAGAATTATGAAGCAAGTTATCAAACTAAAGAAACTTGACAAAGACTCACTAGCAGAGCAAGAAGCAATTTTGGAACTATACCGCTCGGCACTTAATATCTGATCTCAGATATACACTTAAAGTGAACAAAACAAGAATCTATCAATTTTTATAAAAAAGCTTTCGGCTTCGTCATAGAGGAAGTAGTAAATGGAGACAATGATAAGCCGCAGCATGTGTCAATGAAAAAAGATGAAGCTCTAATAATGTTCTGCCCAGAGGGGGCGTATGGTGTCACGAAAAAATCGCCAAAAACTCACGGGATCGAGATGCCTATTAACGTGTATATTTACTGCCAAGATACTGACAAGTTATATACACAAGCGATCTCAAATGGAGCAAAGCTATAGAACCACATGATTCATTCTGGAGAGACCGCTTCTGCTCTGTACTATGTATCGATAATTACGAGTGGAGCTTTGCAACCTTGCTCAAAAAGCGACACTCTTTTTTCTTTTTTTATTTACTTAATAATTGCGCCAAAACAATCGTTTATGCTAGAACATTAGATAAATATTACGATACCCAATTCGCCTTAATCATTATGATAGAAATTGAAAAATTCAATAAAATAATATGTTCCGGCGAGAGTTCTATCGATACTACTGGTGATTAAAATTACTTTGTAAGCTTGTATAATTTATTAAGTAACCGATCTATTCTAGAAACAATTGATATTTGTTTAAACTCTATTTCTGTAAAAATCTGTGCAGTCGATTCTGTAGACTGATTTGTATTTTTATTGCCATTCAAATGAAAATCTTCATGAACCTGCTGCTTAGTAGCTACAGAATTAGTATCAGAAGCTTTAATACCTAGATCCAGCTGCTGTGGGAGAGTAGTTTTATAGCTATCGCTAGGATTAACATTACAAAAATAATCAGTTTGGTGACTGGTATCCTCATCTACAAACATAGACTCCGAGTGCTTACCAATCGAATCAATTTTGTCCAATTCAGTACGAATATCAGTACGAATACGGTCATCAGCAATTGAGTTTATTGAATAGTTTTGCTTGAGGTAATTGATACTATCTTTCGTATAATATCTTCTACCTCGCATTTTTATTATTGAAAGATTACGATCAGTTTTCTCAACGTAACGAAGCTTGTGGGTAGATAAACCTGTAAACTCTGCGACTTCAGCGATAGAGAAATATTTCTTCTCAACTATCATAATTGTTGACCTTATCCTTAAACGATCTCGAAGGATTAAATCGTAGCACAGTTCTCGGAGCAATAGAAACAGAATTACCAGTATGGATATTAAATCCAGGTCTGGTTTTTTTGTGGTTAATCTTCCAAGTACCAAAATTCTGCAACACAACTTTCTGATCTTTTTTGGCAAGATTCAAAATTTCTGCAAAAACATACAAAGTGATTTCTTCACAAAGAGAGAGCGATAAACCAAGCTGAGCTTTTAACTTCTCAGCAATTTTTTCTTTAGTAATGGTAGAGACCTTATGCATACTATCCCCATTAATTTTTATATGGTATAAAAATTACCATCTTACAATCACAGACCCCCAAGTAGCACCAGCACCAAAAGCAGTGAACACAAGGATTTCGCCAGGTTTTATACCTTTCGACGATTTTAGTTCTGATAATGCAAGAGGAATTGAAGCAGCTGAACAATTTGCGTGCCTTTCAATAGTAGTTACTACTTTGTTGCTATCAATCTCAAACCGAGAAGCAATGCTATCAATTATCCTTAAGTTTGCCTGATGAGGCACTAGATGGTCAACATCGGATAAACTCATTCCGTTTAACTCAAGCAAATGCTTGACCGATTCAGACATTTTTTCAATCGCACGCCGAAACACTTCTTGCCCTTTCATTTGGACCCTGCCGCTTTTGCCATTCGTACTCACGCCACCATCGGTGTAAAGTATATCGTACATTGACCCATCAGAGTAAATATTACTATCGATAACACCAGCATTTGAATCACAATGCTGCAAAATTACTGCACCAGCTCCATCACCAAACAGTACGCAAGTTGAACGATCCTGCCAATCGAGAAGAGCGGACATTTTATCGGCACACACAAGCAACACAGTCTTATATTTACCCGATTTGATCATGCTGTCTACTACATGAACACCATATATAAATCCAGAACAAATTGCCTGTATATCGAAAGAAGGTGTCTGCCCAAGATCAAGGTACCCTTGCAGTTTATTAGCTACACCTGGAAAACTATTGTCAGGAGTGTTGCTACAAACAACAATAAGGTCTATTTCTTTAGGGTTAATGTTGGCATCTTTTATTGCAGCAAGCGCCGCTTTATGAGCCATATGAGAAGTGAATTCGCCTTCAGCAGCAATGTGTCGCTGACGAATTCCAGTTCTTGTTCTAATCCATTCATCACTAGTATCAATAAATTTAGCTAGATCATCATTAGTTAAAACTTTTTCTGGTAGGTAGCCTCCACAACCAATAATTTTTGAGGCCATATGAGTTACTACTCTACCGTATCAACTTCAACTTTTTCTGCAACAACTTGACGGTTGTTGTATGAGCCGTTGCTTGGATCAATGTGATGTGGTAATCTGTACTCACCAGTGTCTTTGTCTATTATAACATTGATTCTGCTAAGCGCATCATGCGAACGTCTCATATTACGTTTTGATTTAGATGTTTTTTTCTTTGGAACTGCCATGATTTATCCCTCAATAGACTTTTTGTTGTCAGTATTTAAAAAAAGTATTTGTCAAACAGAGGCGCAGTGTACTATATTTCATCTACAAAATCCATAATATTTTTATATAAATACCATTTATGACACATTTCCACAAACTAATATCATTGACTTTCCTTATATTACTAGCTGGTTGCCAGTCTATAGACGTTCGCGGACAGTTCGTAAGTGATGAGGCAATAAAGCAAATAAATTCACAACTACCAAACAAAACTCAGTTGGTTGAACTTATCGGAACTCCAACATATGTACCAGATTATTCTAAAAACACGTGGTATTATATTCAACGCTCACTAGCCAAGAGGGCGTGGTTTAATCCTAAAGTAGTTAAACAGCGTATAGTAAAAGTAGTATTTAGTGGCGACAAGGTTCAAGAAGCTGGACTCTTAAACGACAGTCAGAATGAAGAGATATCTGCGCAGAGCTCATATACACAGACTTATGGTACTCAACAAAATGGTATTCAAAAATTTGTCAAAAATATAGGGAGATTCAATAAAACTACAGATGGTGTCAAGAGAAAAAAGAAAAAATAACACCAGATCCAAGAAACTTTGCGAATAACTCATCCCGAACTTGATGGGCTTCGCGTGTCTTCGGCTCAGAATCCTAACGACGGTGGTCATCCTGAACTTGTTTCAGGGTCTCCGGCAACGAAAGAAGATACCGGGTCAAGCCCGGCATGACGATAGTGATGGGGGAGCCAGTCATCCTGAACTTGTTCAGGACCTCAGGCTACAACTGTCATGCCGGGCTCGATCCGGCATCTCAGGCAGCGGAAGGAGATGCTGAATCAAGTTCAGCATGACTGCATTGTGTAGGATGACTTCTCAAATAAACACAGGCTTTTAATAAATAATTTCAAATGAGAATCAGTTAATGATAAGCGAGACAGAACAAAAAAAATTACAAAAACTTGCAAGGCTGAGCTTTTCAGACGATGAAGCCAAAGAGCTTTCTGCTAAACTTGGAAACATTCTTGGCATGATCAATCAAATTCATGAGGTTGAATGCCAAAATATTGAGCCCCTAAGGTCTGTATGCTCCATGACTCAAAGAATGCGCCCAGATACAGTAGATGTAGCCGATCTTTCTGAAGATCTATTTAAAAATGCTCCAGGTAGTCAAGCTGATTTGGCACGTGAAATAAAATGTTTTGTTGTTCCAAAGGTGGTTGAATAATATGAAAGAATTGATAAAGCTATCCATAACTGAATCTCTAAAAGGTTTAGAATCAAAGAAATTTACATCAACTGAGCTTATTAATGCTCACATAGCTCAAGCAGAAAAATATAAAAATCTTAATGCATATATTACAGAAACTTTTGAACCTGCGAGAGAGCTAGCAAAAAAGGCCGATCAAAATTACCAGAAAGGCTCTAATCGTAAGCTAGAAGGAATTCCAGTTGCGGTAAAGGATTTGTTTTGTACTAATGGTATCAGAACTACGGCCGGGTCAAAAATGCTACATAATTTTGTTCCCGCTTACGAATCAACAATTAGCAAGAATGTTGCTAATCATGGGACAATTATGATTGGCAAATCTAATATGGACGAGTTCGCAATGGGTTCGTCCGGTACCACTAGTTACTTTGGTAGTGTGATCAGCCCGTGGAAAGCAAAAAACAACTCTCAAGATCTTGTTCCAGGAGGGTCATCTGCCGGATCTGCTGCGGCAGTCAGTAGTTTTACCGCCATGGCTGCTCTTGGAAGTGATACGGGCGGTTCAATCAGACAACCAGCAGCTTTCACTGGTACCGTTGGAGTTAAGCCTACATACGGCAGATGCTCGAGATGGGGTATGGTGGCTTTCTCTAGCTCACTTGATCAAGCTGGTATTTTTACCAGAACTGTAAATGATGCGGCTTTGATGCTTGAAGCAATGATGGGCTTTGATGAAAAAGATTCAACTTCGGTAAACAAAGATGTACCAGAGCTTGTATCAGCTTCTACAAAATCAGTAAAAGGAATGCGTATTGGCGTTCCAATGGATTTAATGGAGATGGGCGGGGTCAATAGCGAAATAATCAAAATGTGGCAACATTCTATCGAAATAATGAAAGCAGAAGGGATAGAAATCGTTAACATCTCACTTCCTCACACCAAATACGCCCTGCCAGTTTATTATGTTATTGCACCTGCAGAAGCCTCGTCAAATTTGTCAAGATATGACGGTGTTCGCTACGGCCACAGGACTAAAAAAGACTGCAAATCCCTTGATGAGATGTACACTCTTACCAGAACAGAGGGCTTTGGCGACGAGGTAAAGAGACGTATCATGATGGGTACTTATGTACTTTCTTCAAGTAAAATGGATGCTTATTACTTAAAAGCTCAAAAAATACGTCGTTTAATAGCAAACGATTTTAACACTGCCTATGAAAAAGTAGACGTAATTTTACTACCTTCCGCGCCGACAGCAGCTTTTGGTATAAATGAAAATCAAAGTGATCCACTTACTATGTATCTAAACGATATATTTACTATTCCAGCTAGTCTAGCTGGGTTGCCCTGCGCATCTGTTCCATCCGCTCTATCATCTGAAGGACTGCCGCTAGGAATGCAATTAATAGCGCCAGCATTCGATGAGTATAATCTGATTCGGGCAATGTCAGTAATCGAGCGAGCTATGGTTAATACTGATTTCACTCCAGGAGGTTTCTAATGGCATATATCACCGGAAATACAGGAAAGTGGGAATATGTAATAGGCTTAGAAGTCCATGCTCAAGTATCTTCAAAAGCAAAATTATTTTCACAAACTGCAACTGAATTTGGCGCCCAGCCAAATACCCAAGTATCACTTGTTGACGCAGCAATGCCTGGCATGTTGCCCGTTTTGAATAAATATTGCGTAGAACAAGCGGTAAAAACTGGCTTAGGAATTAATGGAGAAATAAATAAAGTTTCGATCTTTGACCGAAAAAATTATTTTTATGCAGATCTTCCACAAGGCTATCAAATTTCACAATTTTATCTGCCAATTGTACAAAATGGTTATTTACACATTACTCTTGAAGACGGTTCGGAAAAAAGAATTAGGATCAATCGTATTCATCTAGAGCAAGATGCTGGGAAAAGCATACATGATCAGCATCCAGATTATAGCTTGATTGACTTAAATCGCTCAGGTATTGCTTTAATGGAAATCGTAACTGAACCAGATATGAATTCTCCGTATGAAGCATCTGAATATGTCAAAAAGCTCAGAAGTTTGCTGCGTTATGTTGGCTCTTGTGATGGTAATATGGACCAAGG
>JANNVO010000080.1:0-17102 GCA_031414475.1 Rickettsiales bacterium | reverse complement strand
GCAAAATTTATGTATTAGAGTTCAACTGCTTTTACTATAATGTGGGCCTTTTTTCTTTTGATCTATAGTACTAAGCCCTTACGTCAAAAGTCTGCTATAGTAAATTAAATTGAGATAGCGTAAGTTAATTTAAAAGCAAGCCTGCGCAGCGTAATAAATACGTTGGCCATTCTTAATTCAACTTGATTTACTCTATAGAGCAGCAACCAATTGCATAGATTTTGTTTTTATGAACTCTACACCAGGCTGATTGAATGGGTTGATATTCATCATATGACTCAACGTTACTATTTCGAGCATAGAGTGCGCAACTAGTGAACCTATAGATCTAGGAGACAAGTCCCGTAGTAAAATAGTTCTAGTAGGCAAATCTTTGCTGATAAGAGCAGATTCAGTGGCCAGAAAGTTAGCTGCATTAATATCGCTTAAGGACTTTTCTGCAATGTAACCCCATTCTTCGAATGAGCATGTTTTAGTCGCATCATTTAAGCTTTGGACATAAAATATAGTGAACGCTTTATCTTGCGGGCCATCAAGGTAAAGTTGCAACATACTATGTTGGTCATTTGGTCCAAGACCCCGCAGGGGCGTTATGCCACCTCCATTCTTCCCAAGTGATTCTGCAATTATTTGTGAGTACCACTCTAAGTACGATGAAAATTGTTGTAAGTAACCAATATTTACCATTATAGGCTTTTTTGTACTGAAGATTGCAGCAGCTGAGCGCACAGCTTCATTTGATTCGGGGTTACACAAAAAATCTTCAATAGCTTCTTCTGCCCCATCAATATAATCTTCCACTTCTACCCCAGAAACTGCAGCAGCAAGAGTTGTTACGTTAGTAAGGCTAGAAAATCTTCCACTTATATTTGGCATGTGCTCAATCAAAGTCGCTGATATTCTAGCAGCTATTTCACTTAAAATTCCAGAATCAGACTTTGTTATAAAAAAAAATCTATTACCAATTAATTTGATGTTATTTTTTTCAAACTCAGAAATCATCGCTCCAACAAGAGCATTAGTCTCAAGAGTCTGACCAGAGTTGCTAATTGCTAACACAGCACAATTGGTAAGTGAAATAGTTGAAAGTAATTTTCGAAAGTAAATTGGGTCTGTATTGTTCAAGAAATGAACTTTTATCTTAGAGTTTAGGTTATTAGCGTTGAGGTTTATTAAAGATTCTGGGTTCAGAACAGAGCCTCCCATGCCAATTACAATTAGATCCTTGAAGTTATTCTTAATCCTGTCGACAATTTCTTTAGAATTCTTGATTTGTTTTCTGGCAGTATTTGTACAAAATACCTTATATGCATCATCTTGTCCTTGATCAATCGCTAGAGTGATCTTAGAGCTTGCTTCTTTTGCCGCAAATTGAGCAATTTTGTAAATCTCAGGAACTACATTGAAATTTGTATAGCTGATATTAATCACTATATACACCAGTTTTGAATAATGAAAAACTCACAATTTTGTTCTTCTTTTGCTTTTTTAAAATAGAAACAGCTATAGTTTTTCCAAACTTGGCATTGTAAGTTTAACTCTCTATTTTTTCTTTCCCTTCAACAACCTGTCTTTATTTTAGAGTTATCGAGAGGAATTTTTTTTGCTTCTGACGCCAAAAGCAGAGGTATACCGTCTACTACAGGGTACATAAGACGAGCTTTTTTACTAATCAATACAGATTGATCTTGATCATAGACTAATTTGTCCCCAGAGACTGGACAAACAATTAAGTTTAGTAATTCTGTGGATAATTTCATTATATATCTAAAGTTAATTTAACCTAAATTTTTAGCACTATTCCAAGGAAGCACTTTACCATTCAGATCAACAACTATATCTCCAGATTCATCATATTCGGCTGCAAAAAAAGATTGTCTGTTAGCAATTAATTTAACTGGTTTAATTTTTTTGCCATCATGAAAATATTCCTTGGCCTGTCCCCGGCCTTCTGGGTTATTTTTTGAGGCAATTTTTGCTTTAGACATAATTTTTACTTACAATTGCTTGATAATGACCGAATAATAAGAATTTTTTATAGAATAGTCAAGAAAAAAGTTTTCCAATCCCACTTCTCATTAAGGATTTTTGATCCATTTTTGATGCTTTTTTCATCATTGTACTAATCTGTATAAACTGCTTTAACAGGACATTGACTTGTGGAACAGTTGTCCCTGAACCTAAAGCAATCCTCTTTCTTCTTGATGCATTAAGTAATGATGGGTTTCTTCTTTCTTTTTTTGTCATTGAAAGTACTATAGCTTCCTGATGAACAAGTACTTTGTCTCCAATACTTACATCTCCCAGCTTATTTGTTAGTTTTGAAATACCTGGTATCATGCTGAGCATACTGCTCATACCACCAAGTTTTTTAATCATTTTGATTTGTGCTATGTAGTCATCAAGATCAAACTTACCTTTTTTGAATCGCGCAGCAGCCTTTTCTGCCTCTTTTTGATCAATAACACTTGCCGCTTTTTCAACAAAGGATAAGATGTCTCCCATATCTAAAATACGAGAAGCGATTCTTTTAGCATCGAACTCTTCAAAGTCTGATGGCTTCTCGCCAGTACTTAAGAATTTAATAGGTTTGCCGGTTACGTGCCTTACACTTAAGGCAGCTCCACCTCTTGAGTCACCATCGATCCTTGATAAAATAACCCCAGAAATACTTAGTTTTTCTTCAAAAGCACTTGCAACGGTGACAGAATCTTGCCCGATCATTGAATCAATAACTAGTAAAGTTTCAGTTGGGTTGATAATTTTCTTAACAGAGGCAACTTCTGCTATCATTGCATCATCTATATGCAATCGTCCTGCACTATCATAAATAACTACGTCATAGCCAGATAGTTTAGACTCTTTTAATGCCCGATGTGTAATTTCTAAAGGCTGTTGGTCTTTGATAATTACAAGACTATCTACACCGATATCTTTTGCAAGAATTGCCAGCTGATCCTGGGCTGCTGGTCTGTAAGTATCCAGAGACACTAGCAGCACATTTTTATTCTGCTTTTTCAGCTTTAAAGCTAATTTTGCACTCGCAGTAGTTTTACCACTACCCTGCAAGCCGACGATCAGTATATTGACCGGCGGAGAACTATTTAAATTTAATTTAGCTTCAGAATCTGTTGGTGATAGTAAACTTATCATCTCGTCATTAATGATCTTTATGACCATTTGTGCTGGAGATACAGATTTAATTACTTCTTGCCCCTTTGCTCTTTCTTTAACCTTGGCAATGAATTCTCTGACTACCGACAATGCAACATCTGCTTCAAGCAAAGCGACCCTAATATCACGCATTGCTGAATCAATTTGTTCTTCGGTAAGCGCCCCACGACCTTTGATTTTATCAAAGATTTTGGTAAGATTCTGTGTTAATGTTTGAAACATAGTGGTAAAGTATATATTCTAAAATTATCAGCATAGGGTAGTAGTGTAGGATATGCTAAGTAAAATATAAATTCAAGTAGTCACATGCTCTCGATCGATCCAAAAATGCAAGGCGTATCCTCTACTAATAAGCTTGGAAGACTTTCTAAAAAAGAAAAAGACATTAAATTTAATACTAGTAAAAAAACGCAAGAATCTAGCCATAGCGAGGCCTCATCTGCAGTAGCAGACATAGGAGGTATGCTTTTCTTGCAAGAAATAGACCAGTTTGCCCAAGATAAGCAAAACTTAGAAGAATTTGCTAAAAAGGCTTTTAAGATTCTAAAAGATCTTCAGCTTGATCTTTTAGAGGGCAAAATATCTGGTCGTAGACTGCATAATCTAAAGGACACAATCAATAGCAGTAAATTTATTGTTGGTTCTCCTGGACTTGCTGATCTTGCCCAACAAATTGCGCTTCGTGTTGAGGTAGAAATTGCCAAAATCGAAGTTAATGAAGAATAAATAGAACTCTTGCATAGTCTAATTAAATTACTACAGTTTCAGTATTATGAAAAAACAAATCCCACTAGACATTGTCAACCAACTGAATAAAGGCGAGAAGGAAGCTTCAAACCTAATGGAATTTTTAGCAGTTGACCTTAGTTTATTACTTGCAAACACTATTCCAGAGTTCAATTTCCCCAAATTACCAGAACCATTAGGCATTACTAAGAAATTTAAATTAGTGGCTACATCTTTACACGGACAATTTGGATTTAAAATTTTTGATACACTCAGGATCCATAAATCAGATTCAATTAGAGCTCTAGCATGTTACATATTAGGAGAACAAAAGTTATCTTTTACAGAAAAATTAAATTTAATTAAGCCACTTGCTGATGACCCAAACTCAGGAGTTAGAGAGTGGGCTTGGATGGTGCTCAGAAATGATTTTACACAAGAACTAACCAGATCTATAAAGTTACTTAGCTATTGGACCCAAGAATCATCTGATAATATCAGAAGATTTGCTTCTGAACTCAGCAGACCAAGAGGTGTCTGGTGCTCACATATTAAGGAACTTAGACAGAAACCATGGCTTGGCCTGGAAATAATAGAGCCACTAAGATCAGATAAGGCAAAATATGTTCAGCTTTCAGTCGGTAACTGGCTTAATGATGCTGGCAAAGATCACCCTGATTGGGTAAAGAATTTATGTAGAGATTGGAGTAATCAGTCGACTACTCCATATACCGAAAAGATATGCAAAAGAGCTATGAGAAACCTGGTATAGCAAAGAGAGTTGAATTGTAATATGTTAATTTCAAAGTGAAGTTCGCGGAGCCTATGTCTTATAGGTGAGCAAACGTAAGTCTCGCAAAATTGGCGTATTACAATTCAACTGTCAAAGCTATATAATCTAATTTTGTACAGTTTTGAATTGTTTGTATAAATAAGATACTACAAACAAACATACGCATGCGGAGAGCCCATAAACACATTTATATGCTACTTCATAAGCAAATATGGAAAACACTTTATTCACAGAGAACATATTTATGAAGAACAATGACATTACGACTCCGTCAACTATGGCATATACTAGCAAACTAATAAAATTACTCACGTAAAAATTGTATTTTAGTTTTAATCTAGAAAATAAATTTAGACCAATATAGGAAGACACTAATACTGATAGTAAAGAGGCAAAAACAAGACCACTAATAAGCTCACCATGAATGTAATATTTCAAATTCCACAGCAAAGCAAAGCTTATACTTACTGATAATATTATACTTCTCATAGCCTTTTTAGTACCTTGTAACGATGATATTGCATTTAGCGTTAACGCCAAAAAAGTAAATATCAAAGAACATTCAGATATTTTGGCATAACAATTTAGTAATAAAGTAAACACAAGTGATACAGCAGTAAGTGACAAATAAAATTTGTTACTTCTGCCACCTAGATTATTTAGAATTCCGTTCATAATGATTCCTCTTTAATATATAAAACTAATTTATAGCTGATAGTTTATAAATAGATAGAAATATCAAAATACGCAAGAATATTCTTATAAGAATTGAGCATAAAATGCTCTCTCTAATTGCAACTTGATCTCGGTATGGTTTTGATATAGTATCTGGCTCTCATAGAGAGATTGAGCCAAATATTTTTTGAGCGGTAAAATCTTACATACTAATTATTTGTATTGAAGAATATATAGCTTTTGCAGTGTTAACTGTTGGTTTTGGTATTAAACTCAAATTATTTAAGGAGAGGTGGCCGAGCGGTTTAAGGCGCCCGCCTGGAAAGCGTGTTCACGAGCAATCGTGTCGAGGGTTCGAATCCCTTCCTCTCCTCCAGAATAAAATATATCAACCGGTCAAAAAGGAAAGCCATAGAGCTTCTTAGAATATTTTGTGCCACGACTTAATTACTCTTCCTTTACTTAACCTGAACTATAGAATTCTATAAAATCCATTGGCTATTATTAGCACCTATAATTTGCGAACTATCATCAAATTTTTCTAAAATCTGTTCAATATTTATGTTTAAGTGAGTTTCAATATATTGTGGTAAAAATTGCCCCTCTAGAGTAATGGTTGATAATTCTGCAACTTTCTCAACTGATAAATTACAGTCCTCTGCGACACCATACCAATCACTTGCATTTTTGGAGCCAGCAAATATTCCAAGTGTTTCCATTACCTTTAGCTTAGCCTCATTCCCTTCTAAATGATGTGTTTTAGCTACTTTGTTAATATTATTTAGATAAGTTTCACAGAGCTTCTTATTACTATTAATATTAGAAATTATTTTGTTTAGCGTTGCGTTTTCTACAATTACATCATACTCTTTGAGGATATGATCTTTTTGACGGATTAAAGAACTTATTTGATCGCCTATTATTGTGTTTTCCTCACCAAAGAATCTAACAATTTCTTCAAGTTTTTCTAGAAATTCTTTGTAAATAAAAGGAAGGCCTGCACTACACATTCCCGCCATAAGTTTTAAATTGGGAAAAAAAGATGCTTCAAACGATTTGCCTCCAGTGCCATGATCTATTTTTGCAAGGGTGTCTCCAACAGCAACTAAATTAGTAGAAACACCAGAACCATCTTCGTCTCCCATGAAAATAGTGACAGCTATTATTTTTCCGTATCCTGTGTACTTCTGTTTTTGTGAGTAATCTATCTCTTGGGAGTTAGGAATTTCTCTTGAGGATAAAAACTCTACTCTACCATAATTATGAACTATATTGTTAACAGGAGCTCTTTCAGGTAATAATACAAGATATAATTTAGATAATAAATAATCTTTTATAGCTTGAGAAATTCCTTCATTATCATCAATATCTACAACTTTACAAAATAGTATATCACCACTTAGTTTATTTTTATAAACTCCTCCCTTTGTTACTCCAATCTCTTTAGCTCTCTGATATTCTAAACTCTCTAATTTATGCGGTCTAACTTCTAAAAAATATTTAGACTTTGCTAACGTATCATAGGCTTCAATATATCCTTTGGCGGAACTAGCGAAACTATTTTTGGTTGAACTATTATTTTGTGATTCGATTAAAGCATCATTTCTTAGCTTTTCAACCTTTTCTTGCGCCTTTTTATGGCTAAGGAGTACATATTCAAACCAATTTTTCTTAGGTAAATTTTTACTCATTTTTTAACCTAGTAATTATTAATTATATATTTACATTTATTGCCACAAGGATAATTGATATTAATTATATCGTCAATATTAAATACCTTATTTTTTATACCCCTTATATCTATTACCTTTTTATTCCACTTAGCGCTAATCAACGTTATCTATGAAGATAAAGCTATTTTATTAATTAGTGATTATAAATTTAATTCCTTTTAGAAGTAAATATACTTAAGGTCAGTTTTGTGGGAGATCTAATGATTAATATTTTTTACGCGTTGTTACTTTTAGCTTGCCTCATCAAGAGCTTCTGTTGTTTTTTTAGTGTCTGATTCTGCTCTAAATTTTAGATTTGGTATTTTCAGGTAATATGCTGCCATCCTAGTAAGGAATGCACCAATAGCAACTACAATCACAACATTCCTAATAGCACTTGGATCAGGATTATGAGAATTTATATCAAGATATATGCTGAATATTAAACCCCAAACAATCGAAACCTCTGCATTAATTGCACCGTTTAAGCAAATTATGTAGTGCTTCTTGCGTAATAAATCTCTTAACATCCCTCCACCATTTGCTGTTAAAAAAGCAAAAAACGGACCCCACAATTCTATCGGTTCAATTCTCGCCATGATTACAATACAAACACCGGTAACAATAAAAGCAGCTTGGCCTAAAGCGTCTCCAAGAACAAGGACATTATCCCAAAAACGAGTTATCTGATCATCTTCATTTGCCCTTTTGTTATAGTACTCAAGAAGCCTTATTGCAAAAAACCCAACAAACACTACTATGATAATGTAATACATATATGATGGAGTTAAAAATATTCCTACTTCATCTCTATTAATCAATACATCACGCATTATCCCCCCTCCAGCTGAAGGAAGCATTGCAAACAAAAATGTGCCAAATAAAGTGGCGTTATCTTTAGCAGCAATAGCAATACCAGAGATAGCAAACGCCAATGTGCCTATTACGCCAATAAAGTAGAACCACTGAGAATCTATAGTTTGTAGAAGTAACACTGGATAAAGATAAGTTTTAGCAATATTTTTAAATTCGTCACTAGTACTAAATTTCTTTATTTCTTGATTGAATTTATCTACTAACTCAAGAGGTACTGTTTTCTTACTAAACATCAAATGAATTGGTGTTTTTACATTAAGCTGAACCTCTTTAACAGCACTATTTGTTTTATTATTTAAAATAGCCGCTGCTCCTACAACTCGGTCAGAAATAAATCCATCTATCTCGCCCTTTATCAAGGCATTTAATGCTTCTATATCATTTGGATATTTTTTTATTATGTCCTGAGTTGTCTGGTCATTTATGAAGAGATTTATTTGTGGATCTGCATATATAAAGCCCTCAGTGACACCTAAAATATAATTTTGTAGTCTAACTTGGGCTAAAAATTCAGAAATAGATTGAAATTCTAAACTTTTATTACTATCGCTTAGTGTAAATAAAGAATTTTCTTCAAATCTGTATGGAGCAGAAAAATAAACATATTCAGCCCTATTGGCTGTATATGTAGCACCAGCAGCTATATCTCTTTCTCCAGACCTTAAATCTTCCTGATGCTTCTTCCAATCAACTTGTTCGTATGTTATTTCAACACCAACTCTTTTTGCTATACTTCTGACTAAATCAATATCCATACCTGTCAAACTATAACCACTAGAAGTAATTTTATTAAACTGATAAGGCTCCCACAAGTACCAACCGCCAAGCAGCTTATTCTTACTAAAACTTTCCGCGCACTGAGATGAAGCTATAGGCTTATCAGAAGCAACGGCTACGATAGATTGGATGAGTACAAAAATAAGTGTTATTATATATTTCATGTAGATATTTAGTCTAATTTTTACCTGAAACAACGAATGTAACCCTCAATACGTTATTAATAAACTCTATAACCTCTTCTATGGATAAGGGACCGGAGAAGATGGAATGATCATATGACTTGAGGACACCTAATGACAAAATTCCCTATAGTCACTCGTCACTTTATTACTATAATCTTAGTTTTATCTTAAAGATACAAAACTACTTTTTTCTTAGTATCTTGAACTTGATTATTCCATAAGTAGTGATAGAAAGCCATAAGCATTCAATAATTACTGAAGCTAGATTCCAAGTGTGGAGCAGAGAAAAGAGCAACATAATTGCTCCAAACAAATTGAACAATAAATAGCCCCATGATGATGGGGTGAATTTCTCCGCCTGAAGCAAGAAAAACGATGAAACAACTAAAAACACACCGATTAAACCCACGAAGTCAGAAACAAAATACATATCCATATTTTATTACTTCTCTATCCTCCGAATTATTGATTCACCTCGCATATAAGGTCTTAATATCTCTGGAATTGTTATTGAACCATCTGCATTTTGGTAATTCTCTAAAATAGCAACAATAGTTCTACCAACAGCTAGTCCGGATCCATTTAAAGTATGAACAAACGTCGTATTAGTAGCACCAAATTCTTTATATCTAGCTTTCATTCTTCTGGCCTGAAAATCACCACAATTTGATATGCTAGAAATTTCTCTATATTTCTTCTGACCTGGAAGCCACACCTCTAGATCAAAAGTTTTTTGCGCCTGAAATCCCATATCTCCTGTGCAGAGAAGCATTACACGATATGGTAGCTCCAGCCTTTTAAGAATTTCTTCAGCTGCATTCAGCATTCTCTCATGTTCTAGATTTGATTCTTCTGGAGCGGTAATAGTAACTAGTTCAACTTTACCAAATTGATGATTTCTTATCATCCCTTTGGTATCCCTGCCGGCGCTGCCAGCTTCTGATCTAAAACACTCTGTATAAGCAACATACCGAATTGGCAAATCTTCTCTTTTTAGAATAGAATCTGCCACCATGTTTGTAAGTGGTACCTCGCCAGTGGGAATTAATCTGAATTTACCATCTTCTGTGACATAAGAATCTTCAGCTAGTTTGGGTAATTGACCAGTATTATACATAGCTTCTGGTCTCACCAAAACTGGAGGAGACATTTCCTCAAATTCAAATTCTTCTGTGTGCGTATCTATCATAAAGTTAATTATAGCTCTCTGAAGCCTTGCAAGCCCTCCCTTTAAAGTAACAAATCTGCTACCCGAAATTTTTGCTGTTTGTTCAAAATCCATCATACCAAGTTCATTACCAAGTTCAAAATGCTCCTTAGCATTTTCTATAACATTTGGCTCTTTGAAAGTTCTTATAATTTTGTTCATGGACTCATCGGTACCATATGGAACATCATGGGCAGGAAGATTAGGCAGATTGTCCATTATTTTCTGTAATTTATCACTTTGACCTATTCTAGTTGACAATTCAGCAAGCTTTTCATTAATATGCTCTACATCTCTTTTGACTTCTTCAAACTCTTTATTTGATTTTCCCTTTAAACCAGCCAGCCTTTTTGACTTAGTATTTTTTGCCTGTTGAAACTGTTGGACTAAGGTAGTAAGTTGCCTTTTTTCTTCATCAAGTTCAATTATCATATTAGAATCAAGTTTTATGCCTCTTTTATGTAGTAGATTATTAAACTCTTCTTCATTATCCCTAATCCACTTAATATCTAACATTTTTTAAACTCTCTTTTTTTCTAGTAACTTACATAATAATATCGAAACTTCATATAATAAAAGCAAAGGTATTGCAAGAGCTATCTGGCTAAATACATCCGGCGGGGTTAAGATTGCCGCCACTATGAAAATTATAACAATCGCCACTCTTCTCTTTCGTTTTAATGATTCTGTACTAATTAAACCAATAACTGACAATATTATCATGACAATTGGTAATTGAAAAGATATACCAAAAGCCAAAGTCAGTTGTATCACCAAACTTAAATATTCACTGATTCTTGCTTCAAGAACAAGCGGCAATCCAACATCAACATTTTCATAACTTATGAAAAATAACCAAGCATTTGGCATTACTAAATAAAACATAAAGAAACAACCAAAATAAAAAAGTAACGGTGATAACGATAAAACACCAGCAATTATTTTCCTTTCTTCGCTATGGAGACCAGGCTTAATAAAAGCATAGAATTGGTAACAACAAAATGGAAAAACTATAATAAAAGCAGCAAACGCTGAGAGTTTTATATATGAGAAAAAAGCCTCAGTTAGACCTGTGTATATTATTTTTCTACTATTATCGACACTAATCTCTATAAGCGGAGATAGTATAATTCTGTATATACCATTACTAAACCAATAGCATAATCCAAAAGCAATTATGAACATCCCAAATACAGTTAAAAAACGCTTTTTTAACTCTCTGAAATGTTCTCTAAATGTGTATTTTTCCATAATAATGCTTAGCTTGACGTAAAAACGCCTACTTTTTTGCTGGAAGTAAATCTTTTATATTTTCCTCCAAATGAACATCACCAGATGAATTTAGTTCAACTGCCTTTTTCTTCATCTCCTCAACCACACCATCCTTATCAATATCTTTGGTACTTGGTAGTTCAATATTACTTAAGATATCAGCTGGGATGAGTTTTACAACGTCTTTAAGTATACTTTCCAGGTATGGAGTTATAATTGCCGTTTTTAGCCATTCTGGGTAATCCTCTTGTGAAATATTAAACACCAAATCCTCTACCGATTCAGCTTTAGAGTAAGCCCCAGTAGTAAAAATTGCTAATACCCAAAATAGTATAACCGATATCAAAATGCCTCTAATAAAGCCAGCAACTATTCCTAACAGGCGATCAAGCCAACCTTGGCTAATAACAGAGACCATCATTACCAAACTAGAACAAATAAAGGTAAAAACTATTAATGAAAATATATAAGCAGAAACACCGCTAGCAATTGAAATAATTAAATCATTGTTGAAATAACTTGAGAAAACAACTTTTACCTTAGGATAAAGTAATATAGCAACAAATATTGAAGCTACAAAACCAAGAAAATTAATCACAATCTGTATCATCCCTTTGTAAAGACCAAATAGAGACGATATTGAAACTATTGTTAAGATTACTATATCAAACAAGGTTAGAGTCATAATGCCAGTTCTGAATTAAATGAAATTATAGATTTATCTGTAATTATATAGTCCATCTTAGTGTCATGAGGTTCATGTGGCAAGCGTTCGTACAAATGTTCATAAAAACATACCCCAATTTTAGT
Organism: Rickettsiales bacterium; assembly: GCA_031414475.1. Classification (GTDB taxonomy): domain Bacteria; phylum Pseudomonadota; class Alphaproteobacteria; order Rickettsiales; family Rickettsiaceae; genus Megaera_A. The sequence continues at coordinate 4,895 of JANNVO010000080.1, read as the reverse complement.
AATATTTTTTTCCATTTTAGAAAAATATTTGTCATAATATCCCAACCCAAAACCAAGTCTATGACCAGACAAACTAAATGCCAACCCTGGCAAAATAGCGATATCTGGAATTACTTTAATATTATTGCTTGGCTGTTTTAATTTACCAGACATGTTCATTTCAAGCTGAGAACCAACTTCGTATTTTACGAAATCCATTCTTTCTCCTTTGATTTTCGGAATACACACAGACCATTTTGGACCCACTACTAATTTTAATAAGTCAGGCTCGCCTGCTATTGGCCAATATAAACCAACTATTAACTTCAAGCTTTTTTCTAGCGAATCATCTTTCTCCTTAACTTTGGAATATAAAAAATCATTAACATTTTTGACAATAGTATCATTTGCATTAAAATGCTCGATCTCACTAAACTTCTTACGATCCAAAAGTATTTTTTTTCTAAGATTATTTTTTAGCTCCATACAAATTTGCGTGCCTATTTAATTAAATATCTTTTGCAAAAATTCTTTATGAAAAATTTGCTCTTCTTTGGTTGGCCTGATAACTATTTTATTGCCAAATGCATCGAGCGACAAATTCTTATCAGAATTAAAATTTACAGATTCATTTTTTATCATGAAACTAGTTTGCCTACCTCCAGTAAGTTCTACATATACCTCTGCAAGAAGCTCTGCATCCTTTAAAGCTCCGTGATACTGTCTTGATGAATTATCTACCTTAAATCTTCTGCATAACGCGTCCAAATTCACCTTTGCACCCGGAAAAGCTTTTCTTGCTATTATCAGTGTGTCAATTGCATTTGCCAGCTCTAATGAAGGTAAATTTAACAGAGATAGTTCATGATTTAAAAATTTAATGTCAAACGGGGCATTATGAATGACCATCTGACTATTATCAATAAATTTTAGAAAAGCATCTGCTATATCTTTAAATAATGGCTTATCTTTTAGGAACTCATCTGAAATTCCATGAATCCTATATGCTTCCTGAGGCATATCTCTTTCTGGATTTATATAAAAATGAAATTTATTTCCAGTTAGAACTTTGTTTTCCATTTCCAAAGCACCAATTTCAACAATTCTATGCCCATCTCTTGGACTAAGGCCAGTTGTTTCCGTATCAAGCACTATTTCTCTAATTGTCATATTATTTTACTAATTATTTCTATTATTCTTTCTTCTACATCTACTTCGCTATTTATAGCAAAATCAGATTTTGCCATCTTTACTTCCTGAGGAAGTTGAATTTTTTTTATTTTCTCAAAAGAATCAAAATCTTTTATTTTTCTAAGTTTAGCTCTTTCCCACCTGATTTCTTCTGAACAAAATACACAAATTACTTTACTAAAATATTTATCAAACCCACTCTCAAATAATAGAGGCACTTCAGTAAAAATTAAGTTCTCATTTTGATTATCAAATTCAAAGTCCTTTATACCATTTCTTACAAGAGGATGAACTATATTTTCCAGCTTCTTCCTCATCTTATCATCATCATAAATTATTTCGGCAAGCTTTGCTTTATCAAATACATTAAGACCTTTTATTTCTTGCTCAATTTGATCTGTAATCCTCCTATCTTGATATAATAATTTTACATAATCATCACACAAGAAAACCTTATATCCTAAATTTTTTATACAATTTATAATATGAGTTTTCCCCGAAGCAAAACTACCAGTAACAGCAATATTTCTCATTACTTTACTCTTTTTTTATTCTCATAATAAGTTCTCATAATGATTGCTGCCGTTTCTTCAATAGATCTCATAGAAACATCTATCGTTTTCCAATTATTTTGTGCACAAATTCTTTTTATTTGAAGGCACTCATCTTGTACAATTTTTATATCAGTATAGTTAGATGTTTCTTTAACCTGTAATAAATTCATCCTGCTTTCTCTAATTTCAATCAATCTGTTTGGATTAATTATCAATCCAAAGATTACTGGATTATTCATTTTTGGTAAAAAATCTGGAAAAGGACAGCCATGAACAAATGGAATATTTGCTGTCTTAAATCCATTATAAGCTAAATATACAGATGTTGGAGTTTTTGAAGTTCTCGAGGGTCCAACAAGTATAATATCGGCTTCTTCTAAATCATCTATTGCTTGCCCATCATCGTGCTTTAAGGAATATTCAATTGCTTCAACTTTATCAAAGTAATTATCATCAAACTTATTCGTATACCCAACTCCAATATCTGCGCTAGTTCCTATATATTCTGCTATTTCCTTAACAATTTTACTAACAACTGATACACATGGTATTTTCATTTCATAACAGAATTTTTTTAATTCATTCCGTAAATTTTCATCAGAAATAGTATACAGTATAATTCCTGGTTTCATCCTAACTTTTTCAAAAACTTCTTGAAGTACTTTGTGATTTCTTGTCATTGGCCAATGGTACTTCTTAACTTCAATATCACTAAATTTAGCAAGAGCCGTATTTGCAGCATGCTTTACTGTTTGACCAGAAGACTCTGAAACTAAATGAACTATTAGTTTTTTCATTTTATGAACATCTTGATTGTGGATAAATATTTAATACATCTCATTTTTTTAACTGTTTTTTTCTTATAAATCCACAATTTATACTCAATATTTTTATATGTTGATAATTATGTGCAGAATATCGATACTTTTGACTTACACCACAGTTATCCTCAAATTCCAAGGTATTACGCACATACATACACACTGTATTAAATTAATTGTGAATAAGACGTATAAACTTCAAAATACTTTTATGTATATATAAATTAGGATAAATAATATTGTTGATAAAAATGTGGGTAAGTTATAATGTGCGTTATCCACAATACCAACAACAACTAATAATATTCTTATATACTTAATATATTATTTAGTAAGGAACTCTATGAGTAAATTAATAACAACTTTTCAAGGAAAGAATAGCGCTGTCCCTATTTGGCTTATGAGGCAAGCTGGTAGGTATATGCCTGAATACATGGAAATAAGGAAAAATGTAAGTGATTTTCTTGAATTATGTTATGATTCAGAAAAGGCTAGCAAAGTGACGCTGCAACCTATTGAAAGATTTGACTTAGATGCGGCAATATTATTTTCTGACATATTAGTTATTCCTCATGCTCTTGGATGGGAGGTTACCTTTGAAAAAGGTGAAGGGCCAGTACTTAAAAAATTTGAATCAGAGGAGGACCTTAAAAAACTTACTAATAACTTTTCAAATAGAATAAATCAAATATATGAAACTGTAGCTAAAACAAAATCGAAACTTCCAAAAAACATTAGCCTTATAGGATTTGCTGGAAGTCCGTGGACTGTTGCTAGCTATATGCTTGAAGGAAAAGGAAAACAAGATTTTTCTGTAAGTAAAAATTTTCTTTATACAAAAAATTTAGTAGCAAAAAATTTAATAGATATTTTAACGGAAAAAACAATTGAGTATTTATCTAACCAAATTATTGCAGGTGCAGATATTATTCAACTCTTCGACTCATGGTCTGGAATATTAAACGGAGATTTATATGATGATTTTGTTATTGAACCAACAAAAAAAATAGTGGCATCGTTAAAAGAAAAATTCCCATTTGTTCCAATTATTGGTTTTCCAAGAGGTTCTGGTTATAATTATGATAAATATATAAAACAAACAGGAATAAATGGTGTTGGGGTAGATCAATTTACACCAATAAGCCAGATGAAGTTATGGCAGAAAAATTTAGTCATACAAGGTAATTTAGATCCTGTTATTTTGCTTGGAAGTAAAGAAAACATAAAAGTTGCTGTTGATCAAATTATGGGATCATTAGATCACATTAATTTCATATTCAATCTTGGTCATGGTATATTGCCGACAACTCCGGTAAGTAATGTCGAATATCTTGTTAATTATGTCAAAAGTTTCAGATAGTAAAAAAACTGCAATAGTGTTATTTAACTTAGGTGGTCCGGATAGTTTGAAAGCTGTTAAGCCCTTTTTATTTAACCTTTTTAACGATAAGAATATTATTATATTACCGTCGTTTTTTCGATATCTTATTGCATGGTTTATTTCATCAAAAAGAGAGAATACAGCAATAGAAATATATTCAAAAATGGGGGGAAAATCTACTATTTTAGAAGAAACACTTAATCAAGCAAATGTATTAAAATTGGAATTAAGTAATAAGATAAAAAATGAATTTGATGTATTTGTTTGTATGAGACATTGGCATCCAATGTCTTCTGAAGTTGTTTCTAGGCTTGAAGATTATAAGCCAGATGAAATTATACTAGTACCACTATACCCACAATTTTCGACTACAACTACAGCATCCTCGATAGAAGAATTTACTAAAATAAAAAGTAAATCATCGATTAAAGATGTTATTTCTAAAACAATATGTTGTTATCCACAAGATGATAATTTTGTTAAAGCCCATGCTAATCTCATTACCAATGCGATAGATAAGGTAAAAAATAAAAATAACTATAGAATATTATTTTCAGCCCACGGTTTACCAAAAAAAATAATTGATTCTGGTGATCCATATCAATGGCAAGTTGAATCTTCTGTAAATGCAGTAATTGATCAGATGCCATTTGAAGGTTTTGATTATAAAATTACTTACCAAAGTAGAGTTGGGCCACTTGAATGGATTGGTCCAAGTACTGAAGAAGAGATTGAAAATGCTGTAAAACAGGAAAAAGAATTAGTAATAGTTCCTATTGCTTTTGTGAGTGAGCATTCAGAGACACTTGTTGAACTTGATATAGAATATAAACATCTTGCTGATAAAAATGGAGTGAATTATATCAGGGTTCCGACATTAAGTATCAATAACCTATTTATTAAATCGTTGAGTGAGATTATACTGAAAGCTCAGGATAAAGATGGAGAGTTTTTAACCTCTTCATCTTT
>JANNVO010000079.1:0-2258 GCA_031414475.1 Rickettsiales bacterium | reverse complement strand
GAATTATCATACGATTCCTTTCACAAGAAATCAAACCGCACCTACAGAATACTCACCGTAGACAGTGGCGTTCCCGATAACGTTCGTAGGTATGGGCTTACGGTGCCCCCCATGGGACCGCAATTAGTCAATTCATTTCCTGAGGTACAGGAGATGGTGCGGCTGCATCGGTTCAGCGGGCAGTTGGTCGTAGAAATTGGTGAATCCAAGTATAATGAGCGAAGCTGGTTTACAACAGAAGACACTAATTTCTTTGATGTCTTCGATTTTGAGTTCGTGGCAGGAGACAAATCAACGGCACTTAGCCAACCATTTTCTGTGGTGCTACAAGAGTCGGTAGCCAAAAAATACTTTGGTGAAGAAAGTGCCCTTGGGAATACCATTGAGCTCCTGGACATTGGAGTACTTAAAGTAACCGGGATTATCAAAGACATTCCAGGGAATTCCCATCTTCAATTTGACTTACTGTTTTCAAAAATCCTTACAAATTCGGAATGGGAAGCCTATTTAAACAACTGGCAGGATTTCGGTGCCTATACATACGTGGTATTGAAAGAAGGGAAATCCATTCAGGCATTAGAAGCAAAGATGCCCGATTTCATGAAGAAGTATTGGGGGCCTGATGCGGAATTTCAGTCGACCACTTTTCAACCCATTCAGGATATCTACCTTCACTCTACTGATATTGAATCAGGCACAGAACAGGAACATGGTCAGCTTTCGTATGTATACATCTTTTCAAGCATGGCGGCATTCCTATTGGTTATCGCTGCTATCAACTACATCAATCTAGCCACATCCAAAGCGTCTTCCCGCTCAAAAGAAATCGGAATTCGCAAAGTAGCAGGCGCTTTAAAAACACAACTCATCTTTCAATTTCTAATAGAGGCATTTGTCATCACCTTCATCTCCATGCTCCTGTCCATCGTAGTGATGAATCTTTGTTTCCCGTTTTTCAATTCAATTACAGGGAAGAACTTTGTGCTTTCACCAGTAACAATACGTGAATTCATCCCTCCGCTTCTATTGATCAGCCTTATCATTGGCACACTCGCTGGAAGCTACCCTGCCTTCTATTTATCACGACTTAAACCAGTGGCTACACTCAAAGGTCAGGCCGTATTTGGTAAAAACAGGCTTAACCTTCGTTCAACCTTGGTTGTGTTTCAATTTGCCATCACCATTGTCTTGATTATTTCAACGTTGGTAATTGGTAATCAGATCAACTTCATTCAAACAAAAGATGTCGGTTTCAACAAGAATCAAATGATGATCATTGACATCAATAGCGGTAAGGTCCGCAGGCAGTTTCAAGCGATGAAAAACGAGTTCGCTAAACTTGAAGGTGTTGAGCATGTGGCTGTTTCATCACGCGTGCCGGGAGAATGGAAAGACATTAGTCAGGTCTGGATTAGAAGCTCAAATGAAGCAAATGCAACAAGAGATTCACTCCAGACGTACTTTATGGGATTTGACGAAGACATATTCAAAACCTATCAACTTCAGCTTGCCAAAGGTAGTTTTTTTGAAGGGAGCGAGGCGGATTCGATGAATGTGTTGATCAATACATCAGCCGCGGAAGCGATGAACCAGGAAAGTCCGATTGGCACTGTTCTTCACATCAACACCAGGGATGGCATATGGCGTGCTCATGTGATTGGCGTGCTTGAGGATTTCAATTTTCAATCCTTGCACCAAAAGATTGCTCCAATCATTATAGGCTATCACAACAATCCAATTAGATCCATCGATTATTTTACGCTGAAAGTTTCTGGTGATTCACAACACCTCATTGCCGGCGTCTCCAAAATTTGTGAAACATTTGACCCCGAAACACCTCTCGAGTACCACTTTCTTTCCGACCAACTAAACAACTTCTATGTGTCAGAGAAAAAGGCAGGCATGATCTTTCAAATGGCAGGCGGCCTCAGCATTCTTGTTGCCTGTCTTGGACTGCTGGGACTAGCCAATTATCATGTCGAACGCAAGACCAAAGAACTCGGGATTCGAAAAATACTCGGCGCTGGGTCCTTGAACCTCTTCTTTATGGTCTCCCTTTCATTTACAAGGCAGGTATTGCTGGCTTTTGTGCTCGCTTGTCCGGTGGCCTGGTATGCTATGCGGGAATGGCTGAGCGCTTTTGAGTATCGGATTCCCCTAAATGCAAGCGCTTTTATTTTGGCAGGTACGATTGTGTTGCTACTGGCACTCCTTACCGTAAGCTACCAATCAATAAGGGCAGCCACTTTCAATCCTGT
>JANNVO010000078.1:0-12691 GCA_031414475.1 Rickettsiales bacterium | reverse complement strand
AAAATGGTATGGGTTCACCGATCATTCTGTCACCTACTGATTCTAGCTGATCAACTAGCGTTTGTTTCCGCTTCGGATAGCCCTCACTAGTAGGATTTTTGTTTGATAAGGATACGCCAAGGACAGCTGAATTAATAGTTTCTAATGTAGGCATATAAAACACTGCAAAAAATTTCTCAATATTCGCTAATAATATTACATTTTAATAAATTAAATATTAATTTGACATAATACAAGAAGTTTTTTTTAATGATTGTGTATAAATAGGGCTTGAGCTTTTAATATTAAAGCATTTCAGTAGGATTAAAATGTTCTTTCAGTAGTTTTATACTTCGTTTTGTTTTGCTGGAGATAAAGCTTATTAAAGTTATGTAATCTGTAAATGGTTTATCATGCGTGATTTTAAGTTCTCGGTACATCTTTTTTGTTATGGAGTAAGAAATCCCGTCTTTAAGGCTATTAGACTCTCCAGCAGCTTTTACTGCTTTCATAAGTGATAAAGGGTCTTTGTATTCAAGCTCAAGAGATTCCATATCGATAATATTTTCTGTAAAGCCAGCTTGTCCTAGCAAAGGCGTCATATGCTCAAACTGAATAAATGGTGAAATATGGGGAACGTGCAATCCTGAAGTTTGAGATTCAAGCTCTACTAATTTTCGGCGTAAATTGGACAATGTACCACCACCGGGAAAATTACAAATAAAGATGCCATTGGGTTCAAGGATTTCACATATATGTTTTAAAAAACTCTGAACATTTGATACCCAGTGCAAACCAAAGGAGAAAAATACTAAATCAAATTTTTGCTTAACGAACTCTATTTGTTGCGTTGACTCAATGATAGTTAATTTATGATCGGGGTATTTTTTATTCAGGGTTTTGGCAAATACGTCTTCAAGAATTGGATTAATTAGTAATATATTATTAAATCTGCAGTCTATAGGTTCAAGACGATCGAGCAAATCTTCGCATATAAATTTATGAAAAGGCGATTTGTGTAAGTTTTTTCTAGATTTTTCACGGTTACGTTCTATCGTTCGCGTGTTAAACATGGCTATTATTGAACCTTGCGGAACAAGTCGTTATTCTTGATTCTGCCAACTCTTACTTCAACTTTATTCATACCAAGATATTTCGATCTCATATTTCTGTTTTTATTATTAGTATAATTAGGTGATTCTTTGTGTTCTTTACCGTATGCGTAGCGATGAAGCTCTTGCTTATAGGTTACCATTTTATTGTTTATTCTATTAACACTGGCCTGATAAGTGCTGGCTCTGTCATGTGTACTTGAATGGTAATGACCTACCGCTTTATTCCAATTTCCAAGCCTAGAATAATGCTCTCTCAGTAACTGAGCTGCGTAAGCGATATTTCTCCTTGGTGAAAAGGCTTGATCAAGCGATGTAAAAGCTTCCGGATGATATTTTAAATTAATCTGCATACAACCAACGTCAATGCTTTCTTTACCTGCTCCAAGCTGGTCTTTCACAAATCTGATAGCATCTTTTTTTGTTTTAAAATGAAATCCTTTGCCTTCAACATTTATTGTCCAAGGCCACACGACACCAATCTTGTGCCGGGAGTGAGGCTTCCTAGTTTCCTGTAAAGAAATTGAATGCAAAATATCTTTTGGCAAATTATATCGATTTTCAAAATAAGAAAACATGCTAGAGCACTTCTTTGACTCCAGTATTTCACGGTCTACTGCTGCAAACGCTTGAATTGAACTGAGAATAAGAGATATAAGTATCAAAACCTTTATCTTTTGCTTCATTATAATCACGAAATAAATTTATTAACAAGCATGAGGATTATAGTATGGCGAATACAAATTTGCAACTAATATAGTCGTTTGAGTTGAATTAGCATATATAACCAAGTGAAAGAAATATTTGATAGCATTAGAGTCAGAAAGCAAACAAAACTTCTGTTAAAAGTGAGGGCCGGAGCCAAACAGAGTTCTGTAGATGGTTGGGTAGTTATCAACGATAAAGAATATTTAAAGCTATCGATTAAGTCTCCTCCTGAAAAAGGCAAAGCCAATAAGGCGATTATAGAGTACTTGGCAGGAGAATTGGCTATCCCAAAGTCGGATATAGAAATTATTTCTGGTAAAACATCCCAGTTTAAAGTTGTAAGTCTAGTTTTTGCAGTGAATTCCTAGAAGGCATAGGGGGTGTTATAAGGTGGAAATGAAGTAGTATTATTACGATATGATGGATCTTGTTTTCTAGCATTATTGTCAATGATATCTTGTGTCCTATTTACTTTTCTATGGAACTTTTCTTGTTGTTGTTCGTGTTTCGATTTCTTGCTATCAAAATTTTCTATTTTTACACCCACACAAGCAGAAAGCGCAACAGAAGAAACTATAACCATAACCAAATTTTTCATAACCATGTCATTATTTTATTATTAAATTCAACTCTAACTATTTAAAAATTATAGTATAAGCACTATATGACTTCAAATAATAGTTTAATTTGAGGATATCATGACTCTAGAAAAAAGAAAATTCGACGCTGAGATTGGCAAAGTTTTAAACTTAATGATTCATTCTCTTTATACAAATAAAGAGATTTTTATGCGTGAGCTTATTTCTAATAGTTCGGATGCCTGCGATAAGCTCAGGTATTTAAGTCAAACAGATAATAATCTTCTTGATGGTAACGGCGACTTCAAAATCGTAGTTTCAGTAGATAAGGAAGCAAGAACCGTTACTGTTAGGGATACGGGGATAGGTATGAATCGCGATGATTTAAATGAGAACTTAGGTACAATAGCAAGGTCAGGAACTCAAGCCTTTATCGATCAGCTGTCAGGAGACAATAAAAAGGATAGTCACTTGATAGGGCAGTTTGGTGTTGGTTTTTATTCGTCCTTTATGATTGCTGATCAAATTACTGTTACTTCCAGAAAAGCTGGAGAAGATAAAGTGTATACTTGGCATTCTGATGGGCAGGGAGAATACACCGTTTCGGATACAGATAGAGAATTTGCAAGGGGCACAGAAGTGGTGCTACATGTAAAAGCGGACGAAGAAAGTTTTGTTGATCATTTTAGAATTAAACACATAATTAAAAGCTATTCTGACCACATTGCCGCCCCGATTTATTTTGTTGACCAAAATGGTCACGAAAACCAGGTGAATTCTTCATCAGCGATCTGGACTAGGTCTAAGTCTGAGATATCAGATGAACAGTACAAGGAGTTTTATAAAAGTGTTTCTCACGCGGTTGATGAGCCTTGGCTTACTATTCACAATCGTAATGAAGGGGTAGTTGAGTTTACAAATCTATTATTTGTACCAAGTTCAAAAACTTTTGATTTATTTCATCCAGACCGTAAATGCCGTGTAAAGCTTTATATTAAACGTGTGTTTATTGGTGATGAAAACATAGATCTGATTCCTCAATATTTAAGATTTTTACGAGGCGTGGTTGACTCGGATGATTTGCCACTTAACGTTAGTCGTGAAACATTGCAACACAACGCAACAATAGACAAGATAAAAAAGTCGATTACAAAAAAAGTGTTATCTGAGCTAAAAAAACAAAAAGAATCTAATTTTGATAAGTACCAAGAATTTTGGAATAATTTTGGTGGTGCTTTGAAAGAAGGATTATGCGAAGTAACTAATGATCATGAAAAGCTCCTAGAGGTATGTATTTTCAGAAGCGCATTACACGATAAGATGATTAGTTTGGATGATTATATTGCTTCTTGTGCTGGTGAGGACAAAACTATTTATTATTTAAGTGGTGATAATCCAGAAAAGCTACGTAATAACCCACAAATTGAAGGATTCTTAAGTAAAAATATTGACGTTCTTTTATTTACAGATACGGTTGATGATTTTTGGGTAAACGTTAATGGGCAATATAAAGAAGTTGAGATAAAATCAGTTACTAGAAGTGATATTGATCTTAGTAATTCAACGGATACTACTCAAGAACAGGCCTCTAAGAACCCTGTGGAAGAGGATCACGCGGCTCTTGTTAAGTACTTTAAAGATTCATTGGGTAACCTTGTAAAGAATGTAACAATTTCTAAAAAACTAGAATCCAGCCCAGCATGTTTAGCAGTTGCTGATGGATCAATGGATATACGTATGGAAAGATATTTAATTGAGCAAAAACAACTCAGCTCAGCAAGCGCTAAGATTTTGGAAATTAACCCTAATCACCATATTATCAAAAAAATTAGCGAAGAGATCGACGACAAGAATAAGGATGAGCAAAACAAAGAACTTGTTCACTTGCTTTACGACCAGGCTTGTATTATCGAAGGTGAGCCAGTTTACGATGTTAGTGCTTTTTCCAAGCGACTTAATAGTTTGCTTGAGAAAGTAGAGCTATAAGGTAATAAAATTTAACCATCTCATAATAGGTTTAAGATAAAGAATACAAGCTATTTTGTACTTTTTTACTGTAAAAACGCAAAAAAAGTATGTTTTTTGATAAAAATTGCCTAGAATTGCTTGCATCTTTTAATTTTAAACTGATGTGTTACTTGGAAACGATATAAAGAAGTACTAAATTTATGGCGAATAAAATAATAGGAATATACCCGGGAACTTTTGATCCAATTACAAATGGGCACGCAGATATCATCTCTCGAGCAAGCAGAATTTGCGATGAGTTAATCTTGGCAATATCATCTTCAGTATCTAAAGAACCAATGTTTTCTATAGAAGAAAGATGTCAGATGGCAACTCTTTATCTAGAAAAATATGGAATAGCTTCGAATGTTAAGGTAATGAATTTTGATGGCTTGCTAGTAAATTTTGCAAGTAAAGTAGGCGCTCATTTCATCATCAGGGGACTTAGAGCTGTATCGGATTTTGAATATGAGTTTCAAATGGCTTGTATGAATTCAAGATTGGATGAAAGAATAGAGACTATTTTTCTTCCAGCATCCGAGAAAAATCAATTTATCTCTTCTAAATTAGTAAAAGAAATAGTGAGTTTAGGGGGCGATATTTCTGCTTTTGTAATACCAGAAATCAAAGACAGACTAATCAAGTACTACCAGAATAAGCTCTAGGTATGATCAGTTCAAAATGTACTTTGCAAATAAGCTTAGATATAGTAGAAGCAAATTATCGTGCTCTGAGCGAGGCATGTCCTAATTCTGAAACTGGAGCGGCGGTAAAGGCTAATTGCTATGGTCTTGGTGTGAAGCAAATTTCTCCGATACTGAAGAAATCAGGCTGTAAGCATTTTTTTGTAGCCAATATTGAAGAAGGAGTGAGTTTAAGGAAAATACTAGGAGCTGACATAAATATCTACGTTTTGAATGGGGTGTTCTCTGGTGAAACTGAGATATTTAAAGAACATGGTCTAGTTCCAGTTTTAAACCACTTTGCTCAAATTAGGGTTTGGCAAGAATTTGCTTTCAAGCTTCATCAACCTTTGCCTTGTTTTATTCATTTTGATACAGGAATGAATAGGCTAGGAATGCCTGAATCAGAATCTGCTAATTTAGTACAAGAAGATGTTGCAGGGCTTGATGTATTATGCGTTATAAGCCACTTGGCGAGTGGGGAAGAGTCAGATAATTTGTACAATAAAAAACAGCTCGAAAAATTTACTAAATTAGTAAATAAGTTCCCTAACGCTAAAAGAAGTTTAGCAAGTTCAAGTGGTATTTTTTTAGGTCCTGATTACCAATTTGATTTAGTAAGACCTGGTGCGGCTCTATACGGTATTAACCCAACTAATGAATCGGTTATAAAAAACCCAGTTCAATTATTTGCACCTATCATACAAATGCATCAGCTGCCATCGGGCGAGTCGGTTGGTTATAACAGTACTTATACTAATTCAACCATAGAGAGTTGCTCAATTGCAACTATTCCGATTGGTTATGCGGATGGGTTTTCGCGTCATTTAAGCAATAAATTTTCTGTTTATATAAATGGTCATAAAGCACCTGTAATTGGTAGAGTTTCAATGGATTTAGTAAGTATTGACGTCTCCTTAGTACCGGCAGAAGAGGTCTTTCTTGGACAAAGAGTTGAGGTAATTGGCAACAATTGTACTCCTGATACAATCGCGCAGATTGCTCAAACAAATGCTCATGAAATTTTGACGGGGCTTGGCGATCGCTTCGATAGAATATATACTTATAAATAAACTGTTTTTGAAAAATATCATTAATAAAGTTTCAATATGCTCGCATTAGTTCAGCAGTTAGGTAGTAAATCAATCGATTTTACTCGCTCGATCGGCGTCCTTTCTATGTTTATAGCCAGGACTTTTGTTGGGTTTGCTAAAAGACCTTTTTATATAGGCTTAATAGCGAAGCAGCTAGTAACTATCGGATATTATTCACTGCCAGTTGTTGCAATGACTGCCTTCTTTTCCGGAGCAGTACTTGCATTGCAGAGCTATACTGGGTTTTCTCGATTTTCAGCAGAAAGTTCTATTGCAACGGTTGTTGTTTTGTCAATTACAAGAGAGCTTGGTCCGGTATTGGCTGGGCTGATGGTTGCAGGAAGGGTGGGAGCGTCTATCGCTGCTGAAATTGGAACTATGCGAGTGACGGAGCAAATTGATGCATTATTTACCTTGTCTACTGATCCAATAAAATATCTTGTTGGACCTAGAGTTATTGCTGCTATTATTACGCTGCCATGCCTAGTGTTGGTTGGGGATATCATAGGTGTTATGGGTGGTTATCTTATCAGCACTTATAAACTTGGATTTAACAGTACAAGCTATATTATTAGCACGGTAGAATATTTAGAATCAATGGATGTTATTTCTGGTTTGGTTAAAGCGGCTGTATTTGGTTTTATTATAGCTATCATGAGCTGTTATCATGGATATTTTTCAGGTAAAGGAGCAAAGGGGGTTGGTGCTGCGACAACTGCAGCGGTGGCTAGCTCCTCAATCCTTATTCTTATAAGCAACTATTTAATTACAGAGTTATTTTTTAATTGATGAGCAATGAACTAAAATTCAAAATAAGGTCACTGAATAAAGCATTTGGCAATAACCATGTGCTTAAAGGCATTGATCTTGATGTGGTAAAAGGTAGCTCTCTGATAATCCTTGGAGGCTCTGGTTCTGGTAAATCAGTTCTGATTAAGTTAATGGTTGGGCTATTAACACCGGACTCTGGTAGTATTTTGTATGGGGGCAATGAGTCAGTCGGTATGTCTTATAAAGATCGCTTGAAGATGCTGGAAGATTGTGGCTATTTGTTTCAAGCAGGAGCTTTGTTTGACTCACTTACTGTTCAACAAAATATTACATTTTTTGCAGAAAAATTACGTTCACTTACTAAAAAGGATATTAGAGAATTAGCCAGTAAAAAATTACATTCAGTTGGTTTGTCAGATAAGATATTGGATCTTTACCCATCTGAGTTATCGGGTGGCATGCAAAAAAGGGTGTCATTGGCACGAGCTGTTTGTGTAGACCCAAAAGTAATATTTTTTGATGAGCCAACAACGGGTTTAGACCCGATAATGTCTAACGTTATAAATGACCTAATAGTTAAGGTCAGGGACGAGCTTGGTGCCACGACCGTTACCATTACTCACGATATGCAAAGCGCAAGGAAAATTGGTAAAGAAGTTGCCTTTTTGTTTGAAGGGAAAATTGTTTGGTCAGGTAAAATGAGCGATATTGATAGTACAGATAATGACAACCTGCGCCAATTTATTACTGGTGAGATCTCAAAATCTGCTCTTGCGGAAGCGTGAGATATTTAGTTGTTTTTTTGAAAAATGGCTAAATTATTATTGACTTGAGTTGAATTAGATATATACTGCATAGCGATTATTTTAATCTTTACGTGAGAATTTGCCGATATGTTTGCAGTTGTAAAAACAGGTGGTAAGCAATATAAAGTTGCAAAAAACAGCATAATTAAAGTCGAAAAAATTGAAGGTATTCCTGGCAGCAAGATTGAGCTTGACCAGATCCTGATGCTTGGTGAGTCCTCTAAAGCGTCATTTATAGGCACCCCAATAGTTAAGGGGGCAAGCGTGACAGCAGAGATTATCAGTCAGTTTAGAGATGATAAGATCATTATTTTCAAAAAGAAAAGACGCCAACATTATCGTCGTAAAAATGGTCACAGGCAGTCTCTTACTGAGTTGAAAATATTAGATATAGTAAAAAAATAAGGTAGGAAAAAATGGCAACCAAAAAAGCTGGTGGTAGTTCCAAAAACGGTCGTGACTCGGCTGGTCGAAGGCTTGGTGCAAAAAAAGGCGATGGTCAACCAGTAATTTCTGGTAATATCATTGTTCGCCAACGCGGTACAAAAATTCGTGCTGGAAAAAATGTAGGAATGGGTAAAGATCACACTTTATTTGCCACGATGGAAGGCAAGGTGGAATTTGTTACAAAGAAAAATTTTAAATTGGTAAATGTTATTTAGTAATGTTTATTACCAAATTTGTATAAATAAAAAGGCGCTTTTTAGCGCCTTTTTATTTATCTGTTAGTAAATCTGGCTATTAGTAAAATCAGTTAGATTATGTATATCGTCGATGGAGGCCAGGTATGAAAAGCAATACCGCAATCATTTATTTAACAGGCAAACCGGGCGTTGGCAAATACACAATAGCTAAAGCATTAGCAAGCGACTGTGGTTTTATTATTTGTGATAACCAGCTTATCAATAACCCAATTTTCGAGTTATTGCAATATGATGGCTATGCAAAGATTCCAGATTTTGCTTGGGACTCTATCGCGCGTATAAGGAATGAGATTTTTGAATTTCTGACCAAAATTCCACAAGGCAGTTACGTACTCACTAATAATCTTTATGAAGATAACGGGGATAGGAATTTGTACGAACAGGTGAAGAAAATGGCTAATCTGCGAGGCTCCATTTTTATACCTGTAAGGTTGCTTATTAATGAGCAAGAACACTTGAAGCGTGTGGTACAGCTAGAAAGAAGAGCTAGGTGGAAATCAATTGATCCACAGGATGTTTATGATAAGAGGCCACTTCTTTCCATTTATCATCCTTATTTGCTTGAGCTGAATGTAAGCAAATTAAGTGCAGAAAAGGCTGCAAAAGAAATTGTAAAGCATATTACTGGCTTAACATTATAAACAAAATTATACTCTAAATAGCAGAGGAGGCCCTGGGCCGAACGTTGTGATACCGTCAAGTTTAGTATGACGCCACTTTATAGTGATTCTTAGTACGTTAGGTATTTATTTTTTATAATTGGTACCAAACGATATTGCTCATCAAAAGCGTTTCCATGAGTTTTTGCGATCTGTGGAGTATTGTCATATGATAATATTCCTTGTCTTATAGAATCTAATATGGCAAAAATCACCTCTACTGGATCGGCGCTTGCAGCAGCTAATCTATGTTCCAGTCGTCTTGGTAGTGAATCAGGAATTCGTATCAATACGCTTCGGTTATTTCCACCCCACGAAATATGAGTAGGAGCCATAAATTTACTATCCAAACGTTTATAATCCTCAGGTTTTGGCAAAAAATATTTTATATACTGAGGTAAATAATGACATAATATTTGTGCATATTTTTCAATATTATTATCTTCAAGGAAGTTTAAATGTATGTGCATACTACTGCCATAATCATTGGCAAATGGTCTGGAACAAAAATCAGCACTACCCCCCAGTTGTTTTGCAAACAAACAAATATCTTTTCTTACGGATGCAATATCTTTTGCTATGTTCACTAGATTAGCATTAGGTGGCAAGTCAATCTCGTATTGATTTTTCCCCTTTTCCAGTTTTATATCATGACCTATTTTTCTTGCTAGTTCTTTAACATGGATATTTTCTGAAAGATAAAACTCAATTTCTGCTCCAACAATAGGAGTTAAGTTATGATTTGATTTAAAATCATTTTGTAAAGAAGCTAATCGATTGTATCTATCATTGACTTCTGATAGTTTATAGCTTTCCCAGCTGCATTCTGGTACATCAATTTTGTAAGACTTGGCTGTGCTCACGTATAACAACCATACGCTGCGCAGCCTTGCTTTGAAATTAACATACCAGAATGCAGCTGGCTTTGCTATATGACTGTATTGATTAGTATTATTTACCATGGAAATCGAATTCATAAAAAATAAAGTTTATTATAAGGTCATTGATAGAACCTATACAAATTCTAGCGGTATCTATAGCCTGTATAAGTACACTGATGCTGTAAAATTAGCCCAGGTGCAGCAGAATATTGAGAGTATCAAAATGGAGCTTAATGCTGATGAGCTTTTCATAATGAATCAAGTGCATGGTAATACTGTCGTAGTTGCTGATAATATAGATTTGAAAAAGCAACCGGAGGCGGACGCTTCTATAACAACGCAGAAAAATATTGCCCTTGGTGTACTTACTGCTGATTGTGTACCTGTTTTATTTGCAAGTGATGATGGCGCGGTTATTGGCGCAGCGCATTGCGGTTGGAAGAGTGCGAAGTCAAATATAATTACTAATGTTCGAAAAATGATGGAAAATAAAGGTGCAACTAAGATAAAAGCAATCATTGGTCCAGCAATTGCTCAAAAATCATATGAAGTTGATACTAAATACTACAATGATTTCGTTAGCGAAGGTGATGGTATTAAAGAGTTATTTCAGCCATCCCACAGAGAAAATCATTTTATGTTTGATCTTGTTGGTTTTGTTATAAAGAAATTGCAAAAGGAAAACATTGGGTTGGTCCATAATATGGAGGAAGATACCTATTCCATACCAGAAAAATACCCAAGTTACCGAAGGTCATTTCATGACGGGGAGCAATACTCACAAAATATATTATCCACAATCATAATTAGATAATGTTAAAGTTACTAACACCAAATTTTTTCCTAAAAATTGAAGCTTATCTTATTCCAATAATAGCTTTGTTGTTGCCTGTGATTCTTGGTGCTGGATTATATTTTTCTCTCTTTTCTTCGCCACCTGATTACCAGCAGGGAGAAATGGTTCGGGTGATGTATGTTCATGTACCAGCGGCCTGGATGAGTTTAGGAATTTACTCTTTCATAGCTGTTTGTAGTTTTTCCGCTTTAGTTTGGAAAACCAGGCTTTCCTATTTTTTAGCTGTTGCAGCTGCACCAATTGGAGCTGCATTTGCTTTAATCACGCTTGTTACAGGATCGTTATGGGGAAAGCCAATATGGGGAGCTTGGTGGGTTTGGGATGCTAGGCTTACTTCGATGTTAGTATTGTTTTTGCTCTATATAAGCTATATAACGATTGTAAATAGTGGTGCAAATATCCTAAGAGCAGAGAAGCCAGCTTCAGTAATGGCATTAATTGGCTTTATCAATATTCCAATTGTAAAATTTTCTGTTGATATTTGGTATAGCCTACATCAGCCAGCTAGTATATTAAGGGTTGGCGGCCCTTCAATTCACAGCTCGATGTTATTGCCGCTAATGATAATGTTTACAAGCTTTATCCTATATTTTATACTCGTACTGTTAATTCGTACTAAAATATTGCTAAATAGGCAAAAACAAAATAATCGATTATGAAGAATTTTGATATATTAAAGAATAGATAATTATTATGACTTACGTTGTAACTGATGAATGTATTAAATGTAAATATACTGACTGCGTTGAAGTATGCCCTGTGGATTGCTTTTACGAAGGAGAGTTGATGCTCGTAATAAATCCAGAAGAATGTATTGATTGTGGAGTATGTGTGCCTGAATGCCCCGTAGATGCAATTAAAGAAGAATCACCAGATTTAATTAAGTGGATAGAGATTAATAAAGAGCTCTCAAACAAGTGGGATAATATAACCGTCAAAAAAAATCCTCTGCCTGATGCAGACAAATTCAAGGACGAAAAAAATAAATTCGAGAAATATATTCAAGGTCGTTGAGTTGGTACATGCTCATTGTTGATGACTAATAATCAGTCATGCCGGACTTGATTCGGCATCTCATGAGACAGAAGAAGATCCTGAAACGAGTTCAGGATGACTCCTTTTACGTGCCTGTTCAGATTTATTTACGGCAAGCCTTAATAACCTTACAAATAGTTTTTGCTGTATCTTTTTCAAGGCTTCCATAAAAAGGTAGACATAAAATTTCTGAGGAAATTTTATTTGCAATTGGCAAAAATTCTTTCTTCGCAGATTCTATATTACTGTACATAGGATAATTACTACACAAAGGATAGAAATACTTTCTTGCTAGAATATTTTGTATTTTTAATTCTTCGAAAATCTCATCTCTACTAGTATTTGTAATATTTTGCTGGACTCGAATTGGGTAATATTGAAAACTTGGAGTAGTATTTACGGGATAATCAATTAGCTTGATACCATCTATATTTGATAATTCTGAATGATAGAAATCAAATAGCTCCTTTCTCTTTTGAATTTCAAGCTCTAATGAACGTAAGTTTTCTAAACCGACTATAGCTTGTATTTCGTTCATTTTACCATTTATTCCTGATAAAACTACTTCTTCTGGTGTTTTAATACCAAAATTTTTAAGTAAATAAAATTTCTCCGTTAATTCATTGTCATTATATATTAGTGCTCCGCCCTCTATGGTGTTAAATAGTTTTGTCGCGTGAAAACTAAACATGGAAACATCTCCATATAAACCTATGGATTTATCATTAATTCTGGTTAGAAAACTATGAGCCCCGTCATATATAACTTTCAATTTATGTTTGCCGGCTATCTCACCAATTTTAATAACATCACAGGGC
>JANNVO010000077.1:0-2138 GCA_031414475.1 Rickettsiales bacterium | reverse complement strand
GGAGGCGACTAACATGAAGGATCATGGAAGCTGGGGTAGCAGGAATTGAAATTTGTTTAGACAATTTTGTCCCCGCGGCGAGCATTTTCCAAGCCAACCAGACGCAAAAGAGACCTAGCAGCCTGTCGGACTTGAGTTTTCATAACATCTAAGTGTGCGGTTGGCTTTGGTTTTTTACGTTGTAAAGTCGTTGAGATGTGCGCCGACGCTGGGTTGTTTTCGTGATGCGAAGATGTCGAGGGAGATTTCTGGCCGGACTTGTGCCATTCAGGCGCATGCTGGCCTCAGGCCCAGACGGTGGAGCCGCTTCAAGTTGTAGCTGAGGGTCACCAAGGTCCATTCCAGGTTCACTTTCGCTTGGCCTCGCAGGAGGAATCTTCGGAAACCCATGACGTGCTTGATGATGCCAAAGACGGGTTCCACCGTCTGTTTGCGCAGGCCATAGAGTTTCCGGCCCGCCTCGGTGCGTGTGCGGTGGCGCACGTGCTCAATGGCGGGAGCGGTCGCGGCAGGCTCAGCGGGGTCAGGGTGTTGTTCAAGTTGTTCCACCGTGCGGCCGTGATGGTCGCGGCCCACGGCGGCGTAAACGGTCGGTCCGTTTCCCGAGGCCTCCACGGCGGCGACGGCTTCCTCGCTGTAAAAACCACTGTCTATCAACACGTTCGCAACTGGACCGACGGCGGGGCTGATGGCGGCGACGGTGGGCACGAGTTGTTTCTTGTCGTTGGCGGCGGTGCAGACGTGGGCGGCGACCACGAGGCGGCTGTCCACGTCCACGGCGGCCTGGGCGTTGTAGCACTGCTCGAAGCCGCCGCGGTGGGGCATAATGCGGCTTTCGGGGTCGGTGTGGTTGTATTGGTCGGCGGGTTTTGGGCCGGCGTCTTGCGGGGCTTGCGGCGGCCGTCCGCCGGGTTTGCGGCCGGTGACTTTTTCGTTTTCGGCGCGGGCGTCCAGCTTGGCTTCGTAGGCGGCGGTTTCCTCGGCGAGGCGTTGTTTGGCGCGGGCTTCCATTTCGGCTTTGGCCAGTTGCAGGCGAGCGATGCGGTCCTCGCGGCGGCGGATTTCCTGGGGGATGGTCAGGCCGTCCCGCAGCGGGGTGCTGTCGGCCTGGTCGGCCTTCGCGATAAGTTCCTCGATCTCCTTGCTGGCCAGTTGGATGTGTTCGACGGTGTGGGCGTGGCTGTTGGCGTTGTGTTTGCTGGCGCTGGCGAAGATTTTGGTGCCGTCAATCGAGACGGTGAGTTGCCCGACCTTGAGGATTTTGGCGGTGGCGGCGAGTTCGAGGACTTGGTGGAAGGTCGAGCTTAGGAGGTCCTTGTTGTTGCGGCGGAAGGCGCAGATGGAGTCGTGGTCGGGGTGGCGGTCGGCGCAGAGGTAACGCACGGCCACCGTGTCGTAGGTGAGAGTCTCGATGCGTCGGCTGGAGAAGGTGCCGGTGGCGTAGGAGTAGATGAGCAGGGCGAGCATGAGGGCGGGCGGGTATTGCTCGGAGCCGGTGCCGCGCTGGTTGACCTTGGCGGCGGAGAGGTCGAGGGTGTCCACGGCCTCGATGATGAAATTGATGATGTGGTCTTCGGGGACCCAGTCTCGCAGGTCAACGGGCAGGAGAAGCGGAGTGCGGCGGTCGATGTTGACGAAACGTGGATTCATAAGTTGTTGTAATAGAACTACTTATGAATAATAAGTCAAGGTTTTTTTGCAGATTTTTTGGGCATTTTTTGGGGAGTTTTTCTAAGTCCGACAGGCTGCTAGCCCAAACTCTAAACTCTGGACCAGGTCATATTTACAATTCCTACGTTTTGGGTCACTTCCTGAAGCGTTTAGGAAACCCGGAGGTTTGCCGGAAATTAGCCGGGGGTAAGGCGGAACGCCGCCACCCCCGGAAACCATTCACGCACGCCACCTCCCTGGAGGGGCGGCAGAATGAAGGTTTAGAAGTTCGTGGCTTCTCTCTGGCACCCCTCCGTGGTGCTGGTTTCAGATGCGACGATTCCGGAGGTGGCACTGCGATTACCCCCGGCTAATTTCTATTTTCCCTCCAGGAAAGTGTAGCCCATAACGAGGACTCCCCAGTATACCAAAACGGCCGAGCTGCCTTAGAAAAGGGACCGTGGGTCTCCCGCCCGCAAAGGGAAAAC
>JANNVO010000076.1:0-4058 GCA_031414475.1 Rickettsiales bacterium | reverse complement strand
CGCATTGAATTAGGTGATAAATCCCGTCGTAACGAGAAGAACTTGTGCAACGTGGCAAAGTCATCCTGAACTTCAATGGGCTTCGCATACCTTTCGCCCTAGGAATCCAGGCGGCATAAGGTATCTGCCGCTCTTAACCCGGCATCTCTGGAAGTGGAATAAGAGGCCGGATCGAGTCCGGCATGACTATATCGGTGGTTATTCGAACAAGACTGAGAATTCCGAGATTGACCAGGGATAAAAGAGTAAGGCAACAGAGCCAGAGCGGTTGTTTCTTGAGTTCATTTGATATTTAAGGCAAGCATCCCATCAAATGAACAAGATTGATTACTTTAATTTACTATAACAACACTATTGTTTTGCAATCCTTGAATCTGGTCAAGAGTTGTTCCGGGTGTTGGCATTTGGTTATCAAAATTAAAGAATTCAACCATAAAATACTCACCTTCAGGTAATGTAGTTTCAGGAAAAATAGTGCTAAAATTTGATGCATATGACTTAAATAATTTTCCTTTAGCAATTACGGTTCTATTTCCTACAGGAATTTTATTGTGTAGGGAATGAGAAAAAATCATTGGATAAGCTAAATTTCCTATCTGCATACTGATCTTTTTGCCAGTATCGACAGAGTTATAAATCACTTTCCCGTCACTAAGTTTGGTTATTTTTGCATCGTAAACAGCTTTTCCACCGCAAAATAGGGGGATTTTATAAGATAATTGGTCATCAAATATTTTTACATTATTATCGACAAAATTTTCTGGCATTATTTCTTTCAGCAATACATTTACTTTAAAGGCACTCAATTTATTAGAATAGGTCTCTGGAAAATATTTGCTAGAAATAGTAGCGTGACGTGTTTGACCAGTCTTCATGCCAACAATTACGGCATCTAATCCTGGTGCTATTTTATTAGAACCAAGAGGGAATGTCGCAGTATTTTCTTCAAGCAGCGCGTTAGTTAGGGATAGTAGTTTATACTGAACTGTAACAATATGCCCACAAGAAGCTGGTCCCTTTTCTCCGTTACCAAAAGTATTTATTTTGAATAAGGCGTTGATAAATTTATCGCTATTCATTTCAAAACTAGCGCCAGAACCAGCAACTGTCTTATTCATAGGCTGAATAAGGCTTTCTAGGAACAACCTCCCTTCATCAGTTTTTAAAACATTCAACAAAACGCCAGAAATAGTTTTTTCAATAAAGGTTCCGCTAAATTCAGTAGGTTTTTGTTCTTGGTCAGGAGTATCGATTTTTTTTAGGTGTTCTGGGGGTTTCAGGGAACTCAGGCTTTGCTGAAATATCATGTAAATGATGGCGCCTGTAATAATTAGTGTCAGGAGTTTTTGCATAATCTTACGTAATGTTCTATATATCTGGATAGCATAAACTATAACGCCAGTTTTGGATAAGAGATATATACAATTTTAGATAATTTTTTAGCAAAAAATATACATTTTTTGATAAAATAGCCGACCATATTTTAAGAAAAATATGTTTTTTATAGCAAAAAAGTGACAAAATGGCGCGTGTTTCGTTATCCAAAACTGGTGTTATAACAATCGAAGGCTAAAGATTCAAGATTGAACGATATTTATATGGATTTAAAAGTAAAGAATCATTTTTATGATGTATTAATTGTGGGTTCGGGAGGCTCTGGGCTTGCGGCAGCAATTTTTGCAGCAATAAGAGGCTTAAAGGTGGCTGTTGTGAGTAAGGTCCACCCACTTAAAAGTCATACAATAGCTGCTCAGGGTGGTATTAATGCAAGTCTTGGAAATGTCGCTCCAGATGATTGGCGTTGGCATGCATATGATACTATAAAAGCGTCAGACTGGCTGGCTGATCAAGATTCGGTTGAAGAAATGTGTAGGTCTGCTCCAGAGGTGATAAACATGCTTAGTGAATTAGGAGTAGAGTTTGATCGAATGACAGATGGCACAATTGATCAAAAAATATATGGTGGTCAGAGTACAGACTATGGCAAGGGTACATTTGCGTACCGCGCTTGCTTTGCAAAAGATAGGACCGGACATTCAATAATGCATAAGCTTTACGAAGAAGCGATTTCCAGAAATATCACATTTCATAACTATAATTTTGTACTAGATTTGATTTGTGAAGATAATCGGTGCAATGGAGCAGTGTGTTGGGATATAGAAAATGGATTCATAAATGTAATTAATGCAAAAAATACAATCATTGCTACAGGGGGATGTAGCCAGATGTATTCTACTGCAACATCATCGGCAGTATGTACGGGGGATGGGAATGGGTTAGTAGTTAGAGCTGGTATTCCTTTGCAGGATATGGAGTTTGTTCAATTTCATCCAACTGCACTTCATAAGGTGGGTGTTTTGATTACCGAAGCAGCAAGATCAGCCGGAGGAATATTACTTAATTCGCTTGGCGAGAGATTCATGCTCAAATATGCTCCTAAGTTTAAGGAACTCGCGGCTAGAGATGTTGTTGCCAGAGCGATTGCAACTGAGATAAATCAAGGCAGAGGATGTGGTCAGGATCAAGATCATATTTTTCTTGATTTAAGGCACTTATCCGAACATGAAATAGTTGAAAAACTACCAACCGTTTTTGAGAATTGCATGGAATTTGCCAAAATTAACGCAAGTGTAAATCTGATACCTATTGCGCCAGCATCCCACTACACTATGGGTGGTATACCAACTGATAGTAATTGTCAGGTCATTAAGTATGACGAACAAGGAGAACATAAAGTTGACTCTTTATATGCAATAGGTGAAGCTGCGTGTATCTCGGTACATGGTGCTGGGCGTTTGGGTTGTAACTCGTTGCTTGATCTAGTTGTTTTTGCAAAAAAAGCTGTGGATTCTCTAGAAAATGAGGGTAAACAAGAAAGTTCTAGTGCAATAGTGTATAAAGATATTGAAAAATTTAAAAAGATTTTTACCAGAAAAGCTTGTGATATTGAATCAATGGCAGGGCGCTTGAAAAGTACTATGAGTAAGTATGTAGGGGTATTTAGGACTTATGATGGTCTTGTCCAAGCCTTAAAAAACATCACGAGTATAGAAGAAGATTATAATAAGGCTGGTATTAGAGATAAGTCGTTGCAGTGGAACATGTTGCTTCAACATTATTTAGAGCTAGGTAATATGATTTTATCAGCTAAGGCCACTATAGAGTCGGCCCTTTGGCGAGAAGAGAGCAGAGGGGCTCATTGGAGGGATGATTTTACTGAAATCGATCCTAAATATTGGGGTCATACTATTTGTTTTGTACAAAAAAAATCTTCTTTATTCTTAAGACCTATTAGAATTAGCAAAGATAATGTGGACTTTTATCAACCAGAAAAGAGAAACTACTGATATAAATTCTAGCAAGCTGTTTATCTATCTAGAAGTTTGTTATTGTTAATTTACTATTGAATATAATAAGTCATCCCAGGCTAGACCCGGGATCCCAGGCAACAAAAAGAGATACCGGATCAAGTCTGGTATGACGGTCTTTTATTCAGGGTGACTTAAGCGGTATGATTGCTGCGGTTTTGAACAGTGGTTTATTCAGCATGAGACTATGTAGCGCCGATAAATTAGAGGCAGCGTGCTTTTGTTTTACTTATATACATAAATGTTTTTAGATAATTTTTTTAGGTAGTAATTTATGAGTCATTTTAAGCTAGCTATATCTGTTTTTATTATTTTTACTACTAGTTTAGCTAATGCGGGAAAAGTTGAAGAAAATCTACGAGATTTAAATTTTTGTACGGTTACTAAAGCTACTATAAATGATTATGAACCAGAAAGTTTTGAACCTTCAAATAATTTACTCCGAAAAGCAGGTCAAGAAGAAATCTTCTGTGGTAAAAAAATAATAGTACATGGAAAAGTTTTAGACCAAAATTGCATTCCTGTTGCTGATGCCAAGGTATATATTTGGCAGGCCAGCTGTAACGGTAAATACCCATATAAACCACTTAAAAATATAGTAAAAAAAAGTTTAATAGACATTAATCGGGAGCTTACATTTACTGGTAACGGCAGCGCAACGACAAATAATAAAGGTGAATTTACATTCGT
>JANNVO010000075.1:0-1903 GCA_031414475.1 Rickettsiales bacterium | reverse complement strand
TATCCGATAAGTCGTGCCAGAAACGGCGTTAAACTTTACAAATCCTTGTTGAATTACGCCGACATTGTTGGTTGCCACAACAGGAATTAGATTGGTTAACGAAGTGAAACCTGGGCCATCCCGATAAACGGCCACCAGAGTGTCAAAAGAACTACCCGCAGTGTCGACTAATACTGGGGTATTATTTGTCGGTGCCCAATTCCACCAAACTGAACGGGCGAATCCTGTTACCCCAGCATGCACAGGCTCACCAAACTGCACTGAGGCAAATGTATTATCACCAAAGACCACCCCACTATTATCTGGCACTTTGGCAAGCGGCGGAAAATTGTCATTTACTGGCACAATCGCCGTTCGAAATGTAAATGTATTTGTAAAATTGGTCTTCCCGCTCCCTGATACAATCAGTGAGAGTTGCAGATTATTTGTCGAGGCAACCGGCACATTTACGTTGAAAGTATGGCGATTGTCGTCAGCTACTAAGTCTGGAAAAGTTCCTTTGTTCAAAAATATCTGGTTTGTGAAAACTCCGGGAATAGTGCCCTCCACGATTGCGCTGTTGAATGGCCGCAGATCGTTAACATCAACAAAAAAAGCAACCGTAGCGCCGGCAAGTAAAGTAGAACCTGGCGCTGGAGTTACTAAAACTTCAAATTGATTGTCTTCAACCGTTGTTAATGCGCGAAAGGCATTGAGCCGCCCTCCACTGCTGGTATTCGTAGCTAAAGAAGGGATGGCGGTGGTGGAAAAAATGATGCGATTGCGAACTTCTGCATAAGTAATCGTGTTTGACAGCGAGAATGCCAAAGCAGCAACCCCGGCTACGTGCGCGGCAGCCATACTGGTGCCATTGAAAGTAGCATATGCATCATTCGCAAGATGGTGTGTGCTGGTAATCTCAACTCCCGGAGCAGCTAAATGCACGTTCGTTATTCCAAAGTTTGAAAAGGACGCCAGTTGATCGCGCCGATCAATAGCTGCAACCGAAATGATATTATCCACTTGGTAAGCAGATGGATAATGGAGATTAAGATCGGCATTCCTACCCTCGTTTCCGGTGGCGGCTACCACTAATACCCCTTGATCTCGAGCATTTTGAAAGGCATTAAATTCAGCCTGTGAGAATTGATAACCGCCAAGGCTACAGCAAATAACTTTAACTCCCTTTGCGACAGCGAAGTTGACGCTTGAAATGATTGAACTTGAAGTAAATGTTCCAAACCGATCAGCGGCTTTCAATGCCATAAGTCGCACGTTCCATGCTATACCTACATGCGGATGACCGTTATTTGCCGCTGCCCCGATCGTTCCAGCCACATGTGTGCCATGCCCCTCGTCGTCATTGGGATCCCCTGATCCAGTGAACGCATTGATACCAAACACGTTATCCACGAAGCCGTCATTGTCATTGTCTATACCATCGCCAGGAATTTCAGATGGGTTACGCCACATTTGAGCTGCCAAATCTTGATGGGTATAACGAATTCCTGTGTCTATTACTGCAACAATTACATTAGTGCTGCCAACGGTAATATTCCATGCATTTGAATCTAAAGTGCCATTAAGTGTTAAGCCACCTGTCGTATTTAAGTTATGTCCTGAAAGCTCAGCATAACTCGAGATAGTAATCGTCGAGCCAATGGTATTTGCTCCTGGGTCAAAAACCACGGAAGTACCCGTCAGGTTAAGTGCCGTACCAGAAGTGTGGGTAAAAGTAGCGCCTGTATGAATGTACATGTATTGATCGCTTACGGTAATTGCGTTCGCAGCCGCATTGAGCGTACCGAAAACATCAATGTTCTTTATGGTGAGCGTTCCGCCTGGTGCATAGGTCTGTCCCACTGGAACTTGTAGCTCGCTTCCGGCCAGCGACATGGTAAGATTGCTTCCGGAAATGGTGTAA
>JANNVO010000074.1:0-2755 GCA_031414475.1 Rickettsiales bacterium | reverse complement strand
GCGGTTTTCACTAGCAGCTACATGCAACAACAGGCTGCTTTGCTCCATGCCGGTACCTTTATCCATGGCTAGCTGTGGATTATTAGTAAGCATTTCTTTTACAAATTTTATTTCATTTGCTCTAATTGCATGCCACAATCTCCACCACATAATCTTCCTCTAGTAAATTAAGCATACCACTCTTTTTTATAATAAGGAGATTGTGAAGACAAGTCTTCCTTAAGGTAATACTGCTGATTGTAATTACTTCCTCCACCTCTGTTGCCGGCTTGCGGAAACTATTTGAAATCTTCTTGAAAGGACATAGAGATTTAGGTTACTACGGTATCAAATATTGTTATTTTAGGTGTATTATAAACATTTCTTTAACTCCAGAACTTGAGCAATACATTAATAATCAAGTTAAAACTGCTCTATATCATTCTTTAAGCGAGGTTGTACATACGGCTATTGTCTACTTGTTAAGTCAGAAAATTCTCCTACAAACTCTTTTATGAACTATTAGCTCTTATCAAGATATAAAAAATTGTTACGAATCACCATCATTTCTTCGCTCGTCATGGCGAACCCTAACGTGAACTATTAAATTTTGTATTTTTAAATCTAGAGCTAAAAGGCCAGAAGCTAGGCTATACTTTGACTTTTCCCTTTGCGGAGCTGGAGAAATTAATGAATTGTCCTATGTAGCGCAGAGAGAGATTGGCTTCGCTGCACTTAGCTTTGCACGTGAGCGAACCCTTTGTGGGTTCTCATCCACTTATTCACTTTAAGATAAATAATCATAAAGTAAAGAAGTAAAGCGACAGCATATCTTTATTTTATGATTATTTATTCTATGGCGGAGAGAGAGGGATTCGAACCCTCGATAGAGATTGCTCCCTATACTCCCTTAGCAGGGGAGCGCCTTCGGCCACTCGGCCATCTCTCCAAAACCATGTTAGGTATAACATTTAATTTATTAGTTTTCCAGAATTATTTTACTGACGAAGAAAATCCTGCTATAGTCCTTAGTAATACAAAAGTTTAGATTAGTTTTTGATGAATAAATTTGTTGGTTTCATTATTATTTTATTAATGCTTTCTGGTTGTTATGCAATAGGGACCAGTAGCAGTTATAATTCTGGATTTACCTGGGCTAGGTCTCAGTCTAAACCGGTATATTTGAGTTTTGCAGATACAAAAACGACCCCATTTTATTTTCTATTAAATCGTGACTCAAAACAAAAAGATTATAAATTAACGGTTCGTTGGAGTAATTCAAAAAAAGGAGACATACTTTATAATGGTTTTGATACAACATTGAAGTTCTTGGTTGATAAGTTAAAGATTTTAACCTTTAAACCAATATTAAGGCCAAAAGTTGTTGCATATAACATTAACTCCAGAACACATGAAGAAGAAGGAGTTTTTTCAATTAGCGAAGAAGAATTTAGAGCAATAACTTATGCAAAATCTGTAACGGTAGAATTAACAGGCCGACATAACACGGTTATAGGAACGTTTAATCGCAGAAATACCTTTAAAGCCTTTAAAGAATTTATTGAAACTAGTTACTAAAAGTTATTGTTCGCAAGTCCAAAACCTAGCGATGGGTATAATATATTCGCTTAGGATTTGCGTGATCTAATTTCTATGACTATACTGCTTCTATTAGGATTTAAGTGTTAGGCACAACGTTCGAAGTCATGAATATAAGTAATAAGTTAAGTTATAACTACGCACATAATCCTTAAGAAAAGTGCTATTAAGCAAAATCCATAATAAAATACTCGAGTTTATAGATGAAATTTTTATCTAATTACCAAACAGGAGCGCTATACGCAATCACTTCTGGCCTTTGTTATAGCCTTCTTGGATATTTTGGTGTTACTATTATGCAAGCTGGATCATCAGTTTTTAATATGTTATTTTGGCGTTTTCTAATATCTGCCTTATTTGCGCTAATATTATTAATACCAAAATATAAAACTATTTTACAATCACCAAAAGCTATTCTCAAAGTGTTGATAAGTGGAATGGTTTTTTATGGCACTTCCTCAATAGCTTTTTTTATGTCGAGTAGCTATATAGGTACAGGGCTGGCCATGGTAATATTTTTCATCTACCCCGCTATAGTAATGATAGTTAATATTGCTTTTTACAAAGCCCCATTTAGTAAAATTTATTTCTTGGCTTTTATGATTATTATAATAGGGCTGGTACTTTTAGTAGATATGCAAGACTTTGCTTTAGATATTATAGGTGTTGGTTTGGGAATAGCCACTGCAATATGTTATGCTATGTATATGATCGTGAGTGAGAAAATAGATGTTGATCCGATGCTGTCTACTTTGATGGTCTCAATAGGTTGTATGATTACGTGTTTTATATCTTCCCTGATCGATTCGAGCTTTAATATACCAAGTGGTTTGAATAATTGGTTTAACATAATAGGTATAGGCCTTATCTGTACAGCAATACCTATTTTGCTATTGCTACAAGCTTTGAAGTATATTGATGCTGAAAAGGCATCTACATTATCTGTCCTAGAACCAGTATTTGTATTAATATTAGGCATTATTTTGCTTGACGAAAAAGTAACATCTATGCAGATATTGGGTACAATAATAGTTTTATCTGGCGCTTTGATGGTATTGTTTCACAATATTCCAAAAACTAAATATTGACGATAATGTCAGGTAAATACGATGTAATAATAATAGGTGCTGGTGCTGCTGGCTTAATGGCTGCGTTTTGTGCTGGGCAGAAAGGAAAG
>JANNVO010000073.1:0-1591 GCA_031414475.1 Rickettsiales bacterium | reverse complement strand
AGCGTCTTGCCGTCGAAGCCAAGCTCGCGCCCCTGTAGGCACGAGGCAGCAAAACCCTCGTCGTCGTCCAGATTGAGATACACACCATCGAGGATGCTCAGGCCATAGGCCCGCGCCGCAAGCATGCACAGCCCGAGACTCGTGATCATCGGCAAACGCATGCTGGTGTGGGCACAGCGCAGATCCTTGGCCAGATCGCTCGTACCCATCACGAAGCCCGCGAGACGCTTCGACGACTGCGCGATCTCCTCGGCGTGCAACATGCCAAGGGGCGTCTCCATCATGCACCAGATCGACATGCTGTCAGGCGCGCCGGATTGGTTCATGATGCTCTCCACCTGTCGCACGTGCGTTGCGGTCTCGACCTTGGGGATCAAGATGGCGTCCGCCTTGCTTTGTGCCGCCGCGTGGGCGTCCGCCTGGCCCCAGGCGGTCTCGAGGCCGTTGATGCGCAGCAGGATCTCGCGCTGTCCGTAGCCCCCTGCGTCGAGTGCCCGGACCACATTTTCACGGGCCTGTACCTTCGCATCGGGCGCCACTGCGTCTTCCAGGTCGAGAATCAGGCCATCTGCAGGCAAAGTTCTGCCCTTCTCGAGCGCCCGTGCGTTCGAGCCGGGCATGTACAGAACCGAACGACGAGGACGTGTTTGCATGGCTCAGATCCCGTACGCGGCCTTGAGGGCCGGGTCTTTCTCGGCCAGCATGCGTGCCAGGTTCAGCATGACCTTGCACTGTTTGTAGCTGGCGTCGTCCTGCATCTTACCGTCGATCATGGTCGCGCCCGTGCCGTCGCCCATCGCTTCGATGACCTTCAGGGCCCACTTCACCTCGTCGACCGGCGGGCTGAAGACTCTGCGCGCAATGTCGATCTGCACCGGGTGAAGTGACCAGGCCCCCACGCAGCCGAGCAGAAAGGCATTTCGAAATTGATCCTCGCAGGCGAGCGTGTCCTTGATGTCGCCGAACGGGCCGTAGTACGGCAGGATGCCAGACGCCGCACATGCGTCCACCATGCGGGCCATGGTGTAGTGCCACAGGTCCTGTTGGGCTGTGGTGCGCGGCGCGTTCCCCTGGGATTCGTCTGGATCGCTGCGCACGAGGTAGCCGGGGTGTCCACCGCCGATGCGGGTCGTCTTCATGCGGCGCGAGGCGGCCAGATCTGCCGGCCCGAGTGACAGCCCCTGCATGCGTGGACTCGCGCCGGCAATTGCTTCCACGTTGGTCACCCCGAGCGCTGTCTCGAGGATGGCGTGGACAAGGATGGGGCGCTTGATCTTGGCGCGTGCCTCGAGCTGGGCGAGCAGCCGATCCACGTAGTGAATGTCCCACGGGCCCTCGACCTTCGGCACCATCACGACGTCGAGTTTGTGCCCAACTTCTGTCACGATGCGCGTCATGTCATCGAGCGCCCACGGGCTGTCGAGGCTGTTGATGCGGGTCCAAAGCTGAGTCTCGCCCAACTCGGCCTGGCTTGCGATCTTGATGAAGCCCTCGCGTGCATCGAGCTTTCGGTCGGCGGCGACCGCATCCTCCAGGTTGCCGAGTAGCACGTCGACCTGGCGCGCGATGTCGGGCACCTTGGCGGCCATCT
>JANNVO010000072.1:0-39523 GCA_031414475.1 Rickettsiales bacterium | reverse complement strand
CCTAGCTCAAGAAGGGTCATTTTGTCTTTATCTTTAAATTTTGCCTCTGGATCTATTTCAATTTTAGTAACTATCTTGTCTAATTTATCTATACTAGTAGTAACTTTCTTTTGAAAAGATGATTTATAAGTAAATTTATGCAATAAACTTAGCGTTTCTTTATGACCCTTAGCAAATTCATCATCTGATTTTAGCACTCTTTCTAGTCTTTTATTCAGTTCTCTATTATCCATAGCGTAGCTACAAAAAGAGGCTACTAATTTCTTATCTAGATCAGTAAGATAACCTCCCTTTTCGCCATTTGTAAAAACCTCTATTGCTTGACGTTCCAGTGCTGTCAGTTTATCTTTTGATTTATTTGCTTTGCTTTGCTGAGCAAATGAAGCTTCACTATATAGTTCCGTTACATTGCTTGTTGTTTTTGCAACCACTTCAGTAATACCAACATTCTGTCTCCATTTTTGATACCCCTCTTCATTAAATATCTTTTGCTTGGTAACAGGATCGGTTTGAAAAAATTGAGTAGTATTAAAAATCACCCCAGCATAGAACTGATTCAAATATTCCTTGGGTACGATACTAATACTAGCTTGGTTATTGTACGCTCTATTGATATCGTACTTAACACCTGAAATATTGTTAGCAATCTTATTACCAAGGTCTTCAGGAGCTATGCCTATTAAATTCTTCATTGCTCTCTTATTTTCTACAATATTGACTCCTTTTTTATATGCTTCTAGATCTTGTAAAAATCCCCCTACATCATCGCCATAAATTGCTTTTGCCGCACTCTGGAATTTGGTTTGATCATGTGTTAGTAAGGCATTAAACACGGCCAACTTATTGCCTTGTTCCTCAAGGTATGTACCTTTAAACACCGTAGAAGGTGATTTTAACCTAGCAGCTTGGTCTCTAGTTATTTTAGCCAATTCTGATTTCTCTTCAGCAGTTAAATTGGCCAGGCTTTCTGTTCTACCTTTATATTTATCTAGATCATTCAAACGTTTTGTTAGATCAAGTTCCAATTTTAGAAAACTTTGGGCACTAAGGTTGTTTTTAATTTCCGCTTCCGTTTGCCCAGATGTAAGGTTTAAATATTCTTGTTTAACATAATCTAAATCCACTTTTATTAACTCTGTAGAAGTATTAACTAGCTCTTGCACTCCCGCAGCATACGAAGCCATATGATGAGCAATTAAAGCCTTTTGACCCAGAAGGTCTGACCTTAATTTAGGAGCATTTAAATGTAATACTACTTGTTTAGATGCTACTGATTTATCAATTTCTATAGTCTCCTTCTTTACTTGCTGAATTTGCTCTTTATCAACACCAGCTGCAATCCTATCTATAATATTTTGGTTCTCTTTTAGTATTTGCTGAATTACCGGAGATTCATTTTCACTTATACTAGACAAATATTCTGAAAAAGTTGAACTATAGCGCTTGTATAATATATCTACCTGATCCTTCTCTTGTTTATTGATATTCGGGTCGGTCATTATTTTTTCATGACTAGTTGCCATAGCATTTAAATTCTTCAAAACATTCAATAAAGTTTCTTTGGCTACTTTATCATCTAAGCTAATTTTCATATCCCTACCCATTTAATCACAGCAATATATTAATATTGGGTTATTTTTTTAATAAAGACAATGATTTTCTAAATAGACACAATAAATACAGTTATCCAGAATTTATTTTGGGGTCTCCTGTAACAAAAGAAGATACCGGGCCAAGCCTGGTATGACTTATATTACCGTCATCCTGAACTTGCTTTGGCGAAGCCCTGCCTCTTGGCCTAGGATCCCGGGCAGCGGAAGAAGATACCGGATCAAGTCCGGCATGACTTATATTACCGTTATCCTGAACTTGCCTTTGGCGAAGCCCTGCCTCTTGGCCTAGGATCCAGTGCAACGGAAGAGGATACCGGGTCAAGTCCGGCATGACTTATATTACCAGGGGATAAGTCGTCTCATAGCATAAAAAAAAGGAGACCCAGAACTTCTCTTAGGGCCTCCTTTTTTTAACTAAATCTTCTTATAGGTAAGTATTAGATATCAAATCTTACACCAGCACCAACATGGTGACCTCTGTAAGCAAACTTACTACCATTAAGCGCCTTTGTTTTACCAAGATCTCTATAGCTGTAAGCTAGTTCACCAGTTACACCAGGTGTAAACTCATATGATCCACCAACATAACCAGCAAAAGCTAGGCCAGTTTTTTGTTTTGCTGTACCATTATTTGCAAGAATAGCTTCCCCTGATTTTTTTCCTTTAACTTGACCAGCACCAACACCAGCACCAATAAACACTTTAAAAGCATCAACATCAAATAAATCAACATAACCGTTCAACAACAATGTGTTAGCATCACCTTTTAGCTTTACATTGCCTTTTTTGTGAGTCGGGTTAA
Source organism: Rickettsiales bacterium (assembly GCA_031414475.1). Lineage (GTDB taxonomy): Bacteria > Pseudomonadota > Alphaproteobacteria > Rickettsiales > Rickettsiaceae > Megaera_A. The sequence continues at coordinate 37,108 of JANNVO010000072.1, read as the reverse complement.
CAAAATGATCGAAAGTAAGGTCAACTCTTGCATTGTCCATTACATAATAACCAGCACCAACACCAAAGAATACATCGTTGTTAGACTTCAAGCCGCTAATTTTAGTTAGTTTTGACCAACCAACATTAGCTTTTACATAAAACATATCTTCTGCTGCATATACAGAAGAAGTTGAAAGAATTACAGCAGCTGCTGTTGTAAGTAGAATTTTTTTCATAAGAATACCTTAAAAAATTTGTTTAGCCACAAGACGTGTGCAGAACCTAAAAGTTACATTTATCTGCCCACGACCAACTGATTTGGATAATAACACGAAGTTTCACAACATAACAAGTCACAGAAAGCTTACAATGGGATACAAAAATTTGCTGTATAACATAAATAACACAATAAAAAGATACTAGACAACAACTCCTCTCCTTAAAGACACAAGTAGTTACTAGATTTTAATCATTATATATCAAATCTAATTCCCGCTGCAACCTGATGGCCTTTAAGACCTACGTCGTTATCCTTTTGTACAGCAAAATCTCTCCAGCTATAAACTAACTCGCCATGAAAAGATGGAGCAAATTCTGTAGAAATTCCAATATAAGCCGCATAACTGAAATTATTCCCTGTTTTTGATTTAGTGCTAACAGAATTAATGCTCTTAGTTTTTACTCGCGCAATACCAGCACCAGCACCAACAAACATTTTTGTAATACTTATATCAAATAAATCAATATATCCATTTAGCAAAAATGTATTGATCTCTGCTTTTGTTTTGCCGCCTTGCGTCTTAAAGGTTGGATTAATAAAATGATCAAACATAAAATCAGCTCTCACATTGTCCATTATGTTATATCCAACACCAGCCCCAACGAACGAGGAGTTATCCGACTTAAATTTACCAGTTTTATTTAGCTTTGAAATTCCAGCGTTAGCTTTTACAAAAAAATTACTATCAGCAGCTGCTGCAGAAAGAGTAGAAAACATTAATAATGTTACAGTGGTCAATAGGAGTTTTTTCATAATTTTCTTTGTGTATTTGTTCTAAAGCAATACTATAATCAATGCCCAAAAGAAAGTCATCCTGAATCTTGTTCACGATCTAAAATAGATCACCTTTCTCAAAAAGACATTGCCTGGCATCCTAGGCGATAAGGTAGTCATCCTGAATTTATTGGGGGCTTGCGCCTACCTTTGGCCCAGGATCTCATAAGAGAGAAGACGATGCTAAATCAAGTTCAGCATGACGGTGTGAAGGATACAGCATTACTACACTAGTCATCCTGGCTCTTCTTCCACCGCCTGGGATCCTTAGGCCAAAAAGGCAGGGCTTCGCCAAGTCAAGCTCAGGATGATGGTAAAGTCATACCGGACTTGATCCGGTATCTTCTTCCGCTGCCCGGGATCCTAGGCCAAGAGGCAGGCTTCGCCAAAGCAAGTTCATGATGATGTAGTTACGCTGAAGTTCAGGACTTTTGTATTCTTAAAATTACATAACTCAAATTCAAAAATTTTTATCTTCCTCAAAAGCTGGCTTACCTGGTAACTTTGAATTAATCCACGTAAAAATAGGTGATGGCAGCATAGTTATTAGTTTTATACAAAACTGCATCCCAAAAGGAAACGCTATAACATCTTTATTTTTTGCAACGGCGTTGACTATTTTTTCTGCAGCCTCTTCTGCACTGGTCATAAAAGGCATAGGAAAGTTATTGACACTTGTCATAGGAGTTTGAACGTAGCCTGGAATTACTGTAGTCACATATATACCCCAAATTCTTAAATATCCTCTAAGAGCTTCACTCAACAAACGAACCGCTCCCTTACTAGCAGAATATGATGGAGCGCTAGATAGGCCTAAAAATCCTGCCATGGAGCTGACAATAACGACATTACCACTTCTCCTCTCTATCATATGAGGAATCGCCGGTAATACAGTATTTATTACACCATTAACATTAGTTGCAAAAATTTTTCTGACCTGGCTCGCCGTCTCCGGCCCATCCAAAGTTCCAGCCGAAACTCCAGCACAAGCAATCACAATATCAATACCATATTGATAAGCGATCTCGTTTAGTTGCTTTTCCATCTCGGCAGAATTAGTGACATCTACGCTAAGAACATGGGCTTCTGCCCCATTAGCTGCGCATATTTTAGCAACAGTATCTAATCTTTCTTTTGACCTAGCCAATAAAAATAACCTATGTCCATTTTGCGAATATTTAGCCGCTAATGCCGCACCTAAACCGCTTGAAGCACCAGTAATAATTATTGTCTTTTTCTCTCTAGTCATTATACTTACTCATAAATCATAATATCACATTGATACAAATATATGCAAAGCAATGCAATGATAATTATTCTGTCTGCGCCATCAGGATGTGGAAAATCTTCTATTGCCAAAAAACTCCTTGAAACCGATGCAAATTTGGTGCTTTCAATTTCTGCAACCACAAGACAACCAAGGCCAGGAGAAATTGATGGAGAACATTATCTTTTTAAAACAAAGAATGATTTTAAAAAAATACATTATCTTGAATCAGCAGAAATTTATGGTAATTTTTATGGCAGCCCAAGGGAATTTGTTGAAAAAAAACTGCTCGAAGGTAGAGATGTTTTATTCGATATAGACTTTCAAGGAGCTTATCAAATAATAAAGACCGCAAAGGCTAAAGTTGTTAGTATATTCATCCTGCCACCTGATATGGAAACATTAAGAAAAAGAATGATAGATCGAGGACAGGACGAACAAAAAGTAATCGAAGTGCGACTTAAGAAGGCGCAATCAGAAATGCAGCAAGCTAAAAATTATGACTATACAGTAATAAATGACAACTTTGACCAAGCAGTACAAGAAATTCAAACTATAATCTTATCCCAGCGTAGTAAAAAAACATATGATCAAAAATAAGAAAAAAGTAACTGGAGCATTTTTAGGAACAATAGTTGAATACTATGATTACAGCCTTTATGGCTTTTCGGCGGGTATTATCGCTGAAAAATTCTTTCCAGGAGTTGACAAAGTTTCGAGCCTTATGTACGTCTTTGCGATTTACTCCCTATCATATTTGGCAAAACCAGTAGGCTCTATATTTTTCAGTCGAATTGGAGACAAATACGGTCGCCGATTCTCTCTAAGAATTACTATGATAGGTATAGCCATACCAACGTTAATAATCGGCCTCCTTCCTGAATATAATTCAATTGGCGTCATTACTACTCAAATATTAATATTATGTAGATTCTTTCAAGGGTTTTTTGTTGCAGGCGAATATGACGGTGCCGCTATATATGTTATCGAACATATTGGTGGAGGAAAACACCATTACACCGCCTCAGCTCTAACGCGCTCAGCTGGTGTCGCTGGACTTCTTCTTGGCATCGCCACAACTAACTTATTTAATTCGTCAATATTCCCTGAATGGGCTTGGAGAATACCATTTTTATTGTCGCTTCCTCTTGCACTTATTACTTTACACTACAGGAAATTTCTAGAAGAAACTCCAGTATTTATTGAATCACAAATTCAAAAAATAGAGTTTTTTAGCTTACTCAAATTTATAAAAAAACAATGGTTTGTTTTGTGTTGGGTCATCATTTTATCCGGCGGATTCGGTGTAACTTACCAAGTAACCGTTATTTTTATGAAGCAATATTTGCCACTTGTCATTCCAAATACTAGTAACATAATGAGTGCTTTTTCAGTTATGATAGTAATCGGATTTGGTGTAGCTATGCCTATCTCTGGACTTTTAGCTGATCGTTTTGGCAGAAATATCGTTGCCAAATGCAGTTTGATATTTACTATAATTGCCTGCATATTGTTAATGATAGCAATACATTCTCAGCTTTTGAATTTAGCTCTAATTTCTTGCATATTGATAGCAGTCTCGGTCGCCCCATTTAATGCTTTAGCACATGGCGTTATTATAAAAGCTTTTAGAGCCAATGAAAGATACCGAGGAGTGAGCCTTGGACACACAACCGGATCTCTACTGATGTCTGGAACAGCAAACTACGTTTGCCTATACTTCATGAAAAACTTTGATTTTAATCTCTTTCCAGTACTTTATATAATTTTTTTCGCAGTAATCTCATATTTTGCGATGGAGATTTTCAGTAAACACCAGTCATAACCTAAGACGGGTAATAAACTTGAACTATGGAGAAGATAATTCACATTTGGCGAAGCCTGCCTCTTGGCCCAGGATCTCCTTCCGCTGGCTGAGATCCCCGGGTCAAGCCCGACGTGCACTGCCTTGATAACAGCTTTTCAGGAAGAGTGCATGCCTACGCCGCGCGAAATAAGTCGTCCTGAACTTGATTCAGGATCTCAGGCAGCAAAAATAAGATCCTGAATCAAGTTCAGGATGGCTCAATTTTACAAGGAGGATAACTATGTTACCTAAAACCTAGCATCTCTTATATCCATAGCTCAGGTAACTAGCCTTTCTTCTTAAAGATAAGTTTAATTCAAATCTCTATTTAAGCGTCTTTTTTTCACCAAGATACCAAATTTTTTCAGCTTTACTCCCAAGTAACCAAAAGCTTATTGCGAGTATCCCAAAAAATATTGCTTTGTGGGTTGCGTCCCAAAAAAATTCAAAGAACCTTGTATACAGGTTAATAAATAAAAAGGTAATACCGAATCCTTTAGTCATTCCATTATCATATTTTAAACCATGGTAAATAGCTCCACCAGATACAAGACCAAATAAAAGCGACCAATGGAATAACTCTATTTGCCTTACTTTGTACCATAAACCTATATCTCCATAATTTCCAAATATAGACATTATCCAAGTTGAAATAAATAAGTACAACAATCCCACCGCAAGGGTTGAACGAAAAAAGTAACCAAATTTTTCGTTGTTTTCAAGGGTAAGAGCTAAGCTAATTAAAACACTTCCAAAAAGAACAAAACGTAGGGGATAATTCATACCTAAATAATAGGCTCCCCATCCAGACATATAGCCAGTCTCAGCTCCCATCCAACTACCAAGAGAGATCAAAGAAAAAAGCCAAATTAAATTTGACTTCAAATAGATTCCAAGGACTCCATAAATTACAAAAGATATAAGTATTAAAATAGAAAAGTGACCACTCCCAGAATCAAACGCTCTTCCTAGTTGGTAAATGGCCATAGCCGTAGTTACTACACCTAAAAATAAGATGGCTTCATTACTAAAAATTCTTTCTGGTTTCTTTTTCCGTCTTTCACAACCAGCCCAATAGATGCCGCTAGACAAGATTGAAAGACTAATACATTTGACTAAATATGAAGCATTAAAAATAGATTCTAACAACTTCAATAAAACTCTATCAGCTAAAACAGAGCTAATAGAAATAACAATACAAATCAAAGCAATCCAAAACGAATACTTTGCCAACTTCTTCCAATCAAAAGGTATAACATAAATATCATTTTCAAGAGATGCCGCCATTTTATCGTCAATCCGGCCGTTTGCATTCCAATATTTTATGGCGTCTCGGATTGATGTCGCTTGAGATTTATTAACCTTTATCATAGCTTAAATTCGCATTATACTATTTTACACACTTCTGCAAAATCTAGCCTTGGTAATCTTGGATAAGGATTTTCGCCATCTCTATACCCTAGATTACAAACGAAATTAACTTTAAAACCAGTCCCCCGACAAAAATTCTTTCTCAATAGCTTCAGCATCGAGACCAGACATTGGCCCGCAATCTAAACCCAAACTACGAGCAATTACCATAAAATAGGCAGCTTGTAATGTTGAATTCCTATTAGCCGTATCTAGCGCTATTGCCTCAGAAGAAGCGAAGTAGTTTTTCATTGCTTGAGATACAGGATGAGTTTTATCCATCTTTGTATAAAATTTAGTATCGTATGCAAATATTGCGGAAACCGGAGCCGATCTAGTTTTCTCCACATTACCTTCCATAAGACATTTCAATAATTTTGTTTTCTGGTCTTTGCTTTGAACAAAAATAATTCGCAAGGGACATGAATTAGCCGAAGTGGGCCCGAGCTTCATAATATCATATATTTCTTGAAGCAACTCCAAACTAACGGCTTTATCAGCGTAATTGTAACAAGTTCTATCGGTAAAAACATCTTTAACTGTGCGCATAGTAGTTCTCCAATTTATGTTATAAAATTTTAATCCGCCTGTAGTTCCATTAAATTCAATTTCCCTACAGTTACCCCCTTATCGGAAAAAACAATTTTAAAATTGGCATTTCCAATATCATCTTTATTTAACTCGCTCGCAGTTGCTTTGCTTATTATCTTCTTCAAAAAAGATTTTGAAAAAATAAAATCATCCGGAATTAAAGTGTCTACAACCTCATGATATTGATATATAGCAACATCCACTTTACCATTAGGCAAACTGCTTCTACTCAACCTAAGTACTCCCTTAATATCAAGAGCTGCATTATCAAATTTTAACTGAAAATTTGATAAATCAAATTTACGTTCAAAATCTACTTTCTCAATTTGATTTTCAAGAATTTCATGATAACTCAGATCGATTAGAAGATGAGCTTTATTTATTTTCATATAATTCACGGCCGAAGAATAATCTCCAGAGATTTTAACTCTCAAAATATTATTATCCTTCTTTTCTTGAATAGATGATAACTTAACTGAGCCAAGAGTGAATACTTCCTTTTCCCCTAAAAAACCTGATAATTGTGGCACTACAGAATTAAATGATTTTAACTCCTCTTTCCAATTATTATTGGTGTCCACAAAAAATAACGAATTATTAAAGACAATATCACCATTTATATCAAGAGGTGATGTAATGGTATGGGTTTGCAAAATACTGTTATGAGCTTCGTTATAAACAATTTTACGTCCCAAATTAATTTGGACCGAAGTACCGCTATAACCAAAACTCAATACTATTTCTTCAGCAGAAATCTCTTTAAGGCCGTTTTGGTTTACAATGGTAATCTTCGGAGAAACAAGCTTTATCTTCCAATCAAAAGGAAACCCAAAAATCTTTGCATCCTCAAACTGAAATTTGATATTATCTGAACTATATTGACTAGCTTTATCAACAATCTTTCCCTTTATAATGTGAGCTCCTATAACCCATAAAGCTACGGTAACAAGAATACATAATAAAAGAATTTTTCGAATCACTTGACGCTATTATAAATTAATATTCCTAGTCGCAGATGGAAGCGTAATACGCATACCATCAAGTTCTTTTGTCAAAATAATCTGACAACCCAGCCTCGAAGTATGAGTAAGCCCAAAAGCCAAGTCAAGCATATCCTCCTCAGCTTCCTCTAGTTCCCCCAGTTTGTTGTATATTTTCTCTTCCAACACAACATGACAGGTAGCACAAGCTAGAGAACCCTCACATGCCCCTTCCAGATCTATCTCATTTTGATGAGCTACTTCAAGTATCGAAAGCCCCACTAAAGCTTCAACTTCCTTTTCCTTACCAGCTTCTATAAAAATTACTTTTATTTTTTCCATTGCCATATTAAAACACCGAATTTTTATTAAGTTATTACTTAATTTCATTTATATGCATTCCTTTTAAATGCATGTCTACGCCTTTGTCCAAATGCTTCTGGATAAAAACTGTGGCCAAACTATTTAAACCATCTATTTTTATCAAAATATCTTCCTGATTATCTAAAATAACTACCTTTTGTAAAGAACTTATTGCCTTATCTATCTTAGTTTTTTCATTCTCAGTAAGCAGCCATGGTGTTTCCTCTATAGCTTTTTCAAGCCCTGTAATCAAACTATATGCCTGTTCTTTTGCTTCAACTAGTAATCTTTCTTTATGATCTTTTGCAACGTTCTCATATGCAATTTTCAATGCGTGAAATACTTCTTCTTCATTCATACCATAACTTGGCTTCACTTCAATAGCATGAATTTTCCCAGTAATAGCTTCTCGCGCCGTAACAGACAAAATACCATCAGCATCTATAGCAAAAATAACCTCTACTCTACCTTTCCCCGCTTTAGCAAGAGGAATTCCATTTAATTCAAAACGAGCTAATGACCTGCAATCTTTTGCCATCTCTCGCTCACCCTGCACAATATGGAATTGCATGCCAGTCTGATTATCACTGTGAGTGGTGAATTCTTGCGTAATTGAAAACGGTATAGGCGTGTTACGCAATATTACCTTTTCAGCTATACCACCATAAACTTCTAATCCCACTGATAGTGAAACGATATCAATTAACAAAGATTTTGGTCTAGCTGACAAGTTTTCTGCTTGCAAAGCAGCTCCAAGAGCAACAATCTTATCCGGGTCAAGATCAGAATAAATTTCTGTTTTAAATGACTTTTTCAACAAATTTGAAATTAAAGGTATCCTTGTTGACCCACCAACTAAGATTATACCATCTAAATCAATATTATCTGCGTCATACATAGTGTCTTTAGCGACCTTAACAGTCTTTTCAATGATAGGTAATACCAACTCTTCAAACTTATTACGGGGAAGAGTAATCTTATTATTCTTATAAACGATCTCAATCCAATCTCTGCTCGACAAATCTTCCTTAGCTTTTTTCGCCAGAAGGATAATTTCGTTATTAATCTCTACGCCTATTTGCTCACTCACATAGCTAGCCAACAATATATCTATATCATCGCCCCCAAGCATATTATCTCCACCAGTCGCTACGACTTGCAAGATCCCTGTGCGCATGTTTAATATCGATACGTCGAATGTCCCGCCACCCAAGTCATATACCAAATACGCTCCTTCTTGCTGTCGATTAAGACCATAAGCGTAGGCTGCAGCAGTTGGTTCTGAGATTAATCTTATTACTTCTAGACCAGCTAACCTAGCAGCAAAAAGCACCTGCCCTCGTGCATTATCATCAAAATATGCTGGAACAGAAACAACGGCTTTTTTCAGTTTATAATCAAGACTAAGCTCAGCCTCTGACTTTAAGTATTTAAAAATTTCAGAAGCTACTTGTGGTAAGCTTAAGTGATCCTTACCAATTTTTACTTTTGGCACAATACCACTCAAGTCAATCTCACTTGCAAGAGTCATTAAGTTTGGTGTGTTCCTGATTTCTTCAGATGATTTTGCCAGGAGTCTCTTGATAGAACGAATGTATTTTTTAGCATCGCAATTATTGACTCCAATTTTCTCATCCATAACACAAATAACCGACGGTACCAACTCAGAACCATCGCTCATCTTTATTATCTTGCTATTGTAATCTTTGGATATCGCAATCAGAGAATTAGTTGTTCCAAAATCTATACCAACAACTATTTCCTCAGAAACATCAAATTCCCCAGGCTCTCTAATTTCGATTATTTGCATGTTTAATCTTAAGCTTGATATTCCCGACTAAATTAGTAAGATACTTTAGTCTGACAGTAAGATCAAGGGCTTTAGTAAAATTATTTTTGCTAAAATGACTCGTTATTTCTTTTATTAACTCTGCCTTTATGACTAATTTCTCCTTCTCTTTTTCTATTAAATCAGTCATTTCATGCATTTCTTCAATTTCTTCATATTCTTCTAGAATTTCTTCTAGCTCATGAGGACTAAGCTTTAAACTCAACTGTTTATCACTAAATTCAAAACCATTCAGTTTTAATAAATATTCAGCCCTTTTGTAATCATCACTTAAAATTTTGTATGCTTCATTAAGCAACATTGATATCTCTATATTCCTTACTTTCGATACACCATCAACAACCCGATCCGGATGATACTCCATCTGCTTTGTCAAATAGTTAGACTGGAGTAAATTCTGCTTGATATCGTATCTTTGTTCTAATTCTAATAACTGAAAATAATTCACTTGTAACACCTGTTTTGGCTAAGAGATAGGTTATTTTTTTTCTGATAAAACTGTAATAATCCCTCTTAGAGTTTGCAGTTCAGTTTTAGATAGATTATCGATTCTTGCAAAAATATTCCTAATCTTCAAACTCATTTGCTCTCTTTTTTCTGGAACACGAAAAAACTTACGTTCTTCAAGGGAATTGAATAGATGTTCATAAAAATATTCAAGCTCATCATTTCTAGCTAGTGTTTGTTGCACATATGGCCTTGATTGCATACGAGCCTGAAAAAGTTCATAACAAATTACCGCCACTGAGTGAGCAATATTCAAAGAGCTAAAGCTCAGGTTCGTATCAATTGTTATAACCTTATTGGCGTATGAAATTTCTTGGTTATTCAAACCACAATTTTCTCTACCAAACATTATTCCAACTTTGCCGATTTTAGGTATGTCATCTTTCAAGTCTCTTGAAAAAATATACTCCTTATTCATATCTCTTGGAGTAGCAGTAGCAGCATAGACATATGATAAATCACTTACTGCATCAACTACAGAACTAAAAATACTAGCATTGGCAATTAAATCTGCAGCTCCGACCGACATGCTTACAGCTTTTTCGTTTGGCCAACCGTCTCTTGGATCTACGATTCTTAGATCATAGATATCAAAATTCTTCATAGCCCTTGCTACTGCCCCTATATTCTCACCCATTTGCGGGGCAACTAATATTATAGAAATGGACACTAAACACCTATCTCACTGCATTTATTGTAGCACATCACCAGCAGCTAGATTATATAGCTGACCACTAGCAAGTTGTATACGTATCGAACCATCAAAGTCAATCTCTTTAAAAGTACCCGACAATCTACGATTACCATCATCAATCGTTATTACTTTATTTATATTATATGCACGACGCATCCAATCTTTTCTTGTTCTAATGAAGTTATTATCTGCAACCCATCGCTGATAAAGCTTATCAAATTTATTCATTAATAAGTCTAACAACTCATCACTACTCTCTAGTATCAGCCCCTCATCATATAAACTTGTTGCCGGAAAGGCAACATTAGCTGGAGCTTCAACAATGTTTATTCCCAAACCAATTGCAACATAATTTTTATTTAAAAGCGAGATAGATTCTAGTAAAACACCCCCAACTTTTTTTCCCTCAATGAGAATATCGTTTGGCCATTTTAGCTCAATATTTAGATTTATTTTCTTCTCTTGTGCAAGCTTAGTCAATGCTTCAAAAACTGCATTTGCGATTACGAATGAAAGCTGAGGATGCCTTTTGCAATCAACAGGACTGTCTAATAAAATACTGGCATGCAAATTACCAACGATTGATTTCCACAAGCGCCCCTTACTTCCTCTACCACCAGTTTGAAGAGTTGAAACAACAACAAAATTACCAATAGCACCCGAGTTTGCCAATCGAAGCGCCTCTGAATTAGTGCTATCTACTGTCTGAAAAATCAATAAATTGTAGTTTTTTAGCCAGTCTAGTCTCATACAGTAATTTGAATTAAGTTATTAAAAGGACCTCATTATATGGTTCAATTTAAATTGATAAATCATACCTTATATAACGTGTTTTATACATCTATTAAATACAACTTAACTATATTAACATTCTGGTTAAAGTATGTATTCTTGAGCAAAGGTAAAGAAGAAGAGTATGAATGCCAAGGTCAGAACCGTTACTATCCATAGCCCTCTCTTCGTTGGTATTATTATTACAGCTCTTTGCGGTTCCATAAAATACATACACTTTATAACCTTCAAATAATAAAAGGCAGCTATAACACTAGTAAGCACACCAATTAAAGCAAGCACTATTTCTCCTTCTGCAACTGCATTGTAGAAAATATAGTACTTACCAAAAAAACCTGCTAAGGGAGGTAATCCAATCATCGAAAACATAATAATTGAGATCGCAGCAGCCAAAGTCTTACGGTTCCCAGCTATACCTTGTAAATCTTCAAACGTTGCTTCATCACTTTTAAGACCAAATAGTGCAACTATGCATGCAAAAAATCCCATAACCCCGATTACATATATAAGCATGTAAACAAATGCTGCATAATTACCTTCTGGAGAACGCAAACATACACCAACCAAAACATAACCCACATTTAAAACTGAGCTATATGCCATCAGCCTTTTTAGAGAAACTTGTCTAATAGCTCCGAGAGAGCCAACTATCATGGATAAAATAGCAACAATCTTAATCAGTTCATTTGACACTTGAGTGTAATCGCCAATAACTCCATCAGTTATATTGATAAGCACAACAAGCATACCGATTTTTTGAGCAACAGCAAAATATGTAACAGCTGAAATTGGAGCTCCTTCATATACATCAGGCGTCCATATATGTAGAGGCGCAGCTGAGAGCTTAAACAAAATAGCAGCCAAAATTAACACACTTCCAACAACGAGACCAATGTTAAAACCATTAAGCGCGTCTCTTATTTCAAAAAATTTAATACTACCACTAAATCCATAAAGAAATGAAATACCCAGCAACATTAAACCACTCATCAAAGCACCAAGAACGAAATATTTTAATCCAGCTTCTGAAGATTTTGAACTCTTGGTATTAAATGCAGCTAGTGCATAGCCTGATAAAGCTTGCAATTCAAGACCACAAAAAAGCAACATAAAATCCCTGGCTGAAATCGAAATAAACACTCCAAGAGTAGAGAGCAAAACCAATGTTACAAATTCTATCTTAAGCTTACTTTTGCCGATCTTTGAAATATCGCTGTATACAACCAAACTCATTAAAGCAAGTCCAAGCACGATAGCTTTAAACAGAGAGATTGCCGGTGAAGTAGCAAATGACAAAGTAAAGCCCAATTCATATTCTGGTACAAAATATAGTAAATAATAGACTATCCCCAGCCCAAGCAATGTAGTCGCAAGAGCAACTTGTCTTGAAGCATTATTAATGTATACCGCTACAATCTGCATAACCATCGCAAGAGATGCCAACAATATTTCTGGGATTACAATTATAAATTGATTTATCATATATTTCTATTCCACAACTATATTTGGTATCATACTATACTGTAGTATAACGCTAAACGCTCAATAGGGCCGCTTATCACTGATAAAATACATTCTGGCTTTATACCAATATATATCACTAAAATTATCAAAGGTAACATCGCTGCTTTTTCGTATAGCTCTAGGTCTTTAAACTTAATAATTGATTTATCCGTTACTTCGCCAAACATCACAAGTTTATAAAGCTTAAGCATATAAACTGCACCTATAATTACGCCAAATGCGCACATTATTCCAGCAATTGGATTAACTGAAAACACTCCTAAAATACTCAATAGTTCACCAACAAATCCACTTAATCCGGGCAGACCTACTGAACCAAGCATCGCTATCATGAAGAAAGTAGCCAGCACAGGCATACTAGCTGCAACACCTCCATATTTACTAATCTCTTTAGTATGATGACGTTCATATAGCATTCCCACCACAAGAAACAAAGCAGATGAGATTACTCCGTGGCTTATCATCTGGAATACTGCGCCAGTCATACCACTTGTTGAAAAGCTGAATATACCACCAGTAACATATCCCATATGAGCAACAGAGGAATATGCTATCATCTTTTTCATATCTTCTTGCGCTAAAGCAACAAAAGAAGCATAGATGACCGCAAAACCACTCATCCATATTACATAAGGAGCAAAGTACATCGAAGCTTCCGGAAGTAACGGTAGCATAACCCTTAAGAAAGCATACCCACCCAATTTCAGCAAAATACCGGCCAACATAACTGAACCAGCAGTCGGAGCCTGAACGTGAGCATCGGGAAGCCATGTGTGAAAGGGAACCATAGGAACTTTTACAGCAAATGAGACAAACATAGCCAGCCATAAGAGCTTACCAACTCCAAGCTCTGGACTCATTTTTGACGAAAGTTCTGCTATATCGAAAGTGCTATAACTACTGTAGATATATATTAACGCAATAAGCAGGAATACTGAGCCCAAAAAGGTATATAAGAAGAATTTGACTGCTGCATAAACCCTGTTCTCTCCGCCCCAAATCCCAATTATCAGATACATAGGTATCAATATAACTTCAAAAAACCCGTAAAAAAGTAATAAATTAAGAGATGAAAAAGCACCTATACAAAAAGACTCTAACAACAAGAAACATAATAAAAACTCTTTAATATATTTCTTAATAGTAAACAGACTAGCAACAATACATATCAAAGAAAGAAGAGCGCTAAGAAAAATAAAATATATTGATAAGCCATCAACTCCAACATAGAACTCAAGGCCAATCGAATCGATCCATTTATAGCGCTCAACAAATTGAAATTCATAAGGCGGTGCTTTATTATCAAATCTTAATAGTAAATATGTTGTTGAAATAAGAGTAAGTGTTGAAGACAAAATCGCCACATACATAGCATAAATCTGCTTTCTGTCCGATTTACTATGACTTATAAAAAAAGTAATATATAAGGCACTAATTAATGGCAATAAAATACTAATGGATAGTATTGGTAAATCTGACATCTAAATACCCACTCCATAAAATAAATATTTTCCAACAAACACCGTAATACATACAACTAGCGCAAAGATCATATAGAATGCATAGTTAAAAATATAGCCAGTCTGAATTTGGCACATACACCAGCTAAGCCCTCTAGTTGCTAAGCTAAATCCATCTGGGCCAAATCGATCTATTACTTTTTTATCAAAAATTTGGGCAAGTTTGCTTAAGCAATTTATTGGACCAACAAACAGCTTGTTAAATATCTCATCAAAGAAAAACTTATTCTTTAAAACACAGTAGGTATATTTTAACTGACCAGAAATTGTAGCATGCACACTCCCCTTATAGGCATATATGCCAAATAAAGCTCCACTGATACCAACAATAAGAGGTAATAACTCAATAACCATTGCGACATGATGCTCGTGACTAGGTGTGCTTAAATTAAAGATACTGCCAAAGAAGAATCCATTAGGATCGCTTATACCCATTATATAATAACCAATCATGCCGGCAAACAAAGTACCAGCAGTTAACACAAGCAGCGGTACATTCATTATCTTTGGCGACTCATGCGCATGGGCATATGCTTCTTTACTAAGCCTAGTTTTGCCATGAAAAGTCAAAACTATTATTTTAAATGAATATATTGCAGTAAGCGTGGCTGCAATTATCCCAAGTACAAACGCAAAAGTACCGACTCCGCCATGAGCATAAGCGGATTCAAGCACTAAATCTTTTGAATAAAAACCAGCAAATGGGAATATACCGATAATTGCCAGTGATCCCATCCAAAAATTAGCATACGTTATCGGCATTTTTGCCTTGAGGCCACCCATCTTGAAAATATCTTGCTCATGGCATGAGTGAATAACGCTTCCAGCCGATAAAAACAATAAAGCTTTGAAGAATCCATGAGTTACCAGATGAAAAATACCAGCTTGATAGGCCGATACTCCGCAAGCAAAGAACATATATCCAAGCTGTGAACAAGTAGAATAAGCAATAATTTTCTTAATGTCAGTTTGTGCAATAGCCACAAGTGCTGCAAACAAACAGGTCACAGCTCCAACGATTGTTATTATTTGCAGCACATTTGGGCTGTACTCAAACATAAACGAACATCTAGCAACTAAAAATACTCCAGCTGTAACCATAGTTGCAGCATGAATGAGAGCCGAGACCGGAGTCGGCCCCTCCATAGCATCAGGCAGCCACACATGCATACCTATTTGAGCTGACTTGCCCATACAGCCAAGAAAAAGCATGAGACATATCACATCCAAAATTATAAATTTCATACCCAGAATTTCGATTGATGATTTGGAGAGACTTTCAGATACTGCAAACACATCAACAAAATCTACACTTTCCACATAAATAATAATCATCACAATACCGATTATAAAAGCAAAATCGCCAACTCTGTTGACAACAAAAGCTTTTACAGCAGCACTATTTGCCGATTCTTTATGGTAATAGTAGCCAATTAACAAATAAGAACATAAGCCAACTCCTTCCCAACCGAAGAAAAGCTGGACAAAATTATCAGCCGAAACCAGAGCCAACATAAAAAATGTAAACAACGACAGATATGACAAAAATTTTGGTAAATTCTTATCATCAGCCATATAACCAAGCGAATATATGTGCACCACAGCAGAAACGGATGTTACGAGCACAAACATAATCGCTGTAAGCTGGTCTACATAAAGGGACCAGTTGATATACAATTCATATGTGTCAATCCAGTTTGCAATCAAAACATGCATAGTTTCTTTATTAATACCAGCCTTAATAAAGATTATCACAGCGCACATAGCCGAAATAACGATAGCTACGCTGGAAATCATGCTCGCCACGAAATTAGTAAACTTCTTGCAGAATATACCGTTAACTATTCCAGAAATAAGGGGTAAAAATACGATCAACTTTAATACAAATTCCATACAAACTTACCCCTTCATCTGATTGATGTCTTCGATTTCAATAGAGTTCCTATTCCTGGAATATAAAACCAAAATAGCAAGTCCTATTGAAACTTCAGCTGCGGCAATCGAGAGAATAATAATACTAAATACTTGACCTACGATATCTTGCAAATGAACAGAGAAAGCTACAAAGTTAATGTTTACAGCCAAAAGCATTAGCTCTATTGACATCAAAATAGTAATCACATTCTTCCGATTCATAAACAACCCCGCTACCCCAATCGAAAATAGAAGCGATGAAAGAATCAAATAATGTTCTAAAGAAATTTCGCTAATTGTCATAATTCAAATTACCTAAACCCGATTTTCCATCAACTTGTGCTACTGACAAGCTATTATCCTTATTTCGAGCCATTTGCTCTGCTACATTTTGTCTTTTTACACCAAGACGACGCCTTAATGTCAAAGAAATACTGGCAATCATGGCAACAAATAAAATTATTCCAGCAGTTTGGAACGGTAATATAAATTCAGTATAAAGCAACCTACCAACAGCATAAGCATTTCCAACATCTGGCAGTATAGCAAAAGTTACGCTGCCAATAGGAACAATAGTTTTAGTTCCGAGTAAAATTATTACGGCAAGATCTACAAACAGGAAAAAAGCCATAACAAATGCAAACGACATGTCCGAGTCAACGTCACCCTTAAACTCCGAAAACTTAATATCAAGCATCATTACTACAAAAAGGAATAGCACCGCAACAGCGCCAACGTAAATAATAATGAGCATCATTGCTATAAACTCTGCCCCCATCAGCACCATAAGACCAGCTCCGTTACAGAATGTAAATATCAACCAAAGCACTGCATGTACAGGATTACGACTCATGATAACCATAATACCGCTAAGTACTATTAATGTTGCAAACATGTAGAAAAATATAGCCATCTTTATTACCTGTACGGATAATCGTCTTTCAGTTTCTGTGCAAGCTCTTGCTCCCAAATATCGCCATTTCTTAGCAATCTTTCTTTGTCGTACAAAAGCTCCTCGTGGGTCTCTGTTGCGAACTCAAAATTAGGCCCCTCAACTATTGCATCTACCGGGCAAGCTTCTTGACACATTCCGCAGTAAATGCATTTTGTCATATCGATGTCATAGCGCGTAGTACGCCGGCTGCCATCGGCGCGCTCCTCTGCTTCAATCAAAATTGCTTGAGCCGGACAAATCGCTTCACAAAGCTTACATGCAATACAGCGCTCTTCTCCATTGGCATAACGCCTAAGCGCATGCTCCCCTTTGAACCTTGGACTAACTGGACTTTTTTCATAAGGGTAGTTCAATGTTACTTTAGGCTTGAATAAATATTTCAAAGTCAGCGCCATGCCAATCAATATTTCGTACAAAATCCAGGACTTGATATATTTCATCATAATATTTCTCTACCCTGGTAAATTATCGGTTAACATCAAAAGTGAGGCTACAAGCACTACCCAGAATAACGTAAGTGGTAAAAAGAATTTCCAACCAATACGCATCAACTGATCATATCTATATCTTGGCAAAGTTGCCCTGAGCCAAAGAAACACGAACAATAAGAAAGCAACTTTGACAACAAACCAAATAAGACCCGGAATAACTTCTAGAAACTCTATATTAAATGGCGGAAGATATCCACCCATAAAGAAAGTAACCGTAATGGCACTTACTAAAATCATGTTGGCATATTCACCCAAAAAAAACAGCGCGAATGTCATAGAAGAATATTCCACATTGTAACCAGCTACAAGCTCAGCCTCAGCTTCAGGCAAATCAAATGGCAAGCGATTCGTTTCTGCCAAAACAGAAATAAAGAAAACTACTGCCATAGGTGCCATAAGTAGTTGAATCCAAAAAGGCATCGTCCTTTGATGCTCAACAATTTCACTCAAATTTAAAGTACCAGTGACCAATAAAACTGTTACAATCACTAGCCCCATAGACACTTCATAAGATATCATTTGAGCAGAAGAACGAATCGCTCCCAGAAATGCGTATTTTGAATTACTAGCCCAACCAGCCATAATAATACCGTATACTCCAAGCGAGGACATCGCAAGCACGTAAAGAACCCCAACATTAATATCGGCCAGAACAAGGCCATGGCCAAACGGCACCACAGCCCACCCAATCAAACTTAAAACAAAGGTAATCATCGGCGCAATAATAAAGACTACTTTACTAGCAGTAGTTGGTACTATCACTTCCTTAAACAACAGTTTAACCGCATCTGCAATTGGCTGCAACAGACCAAACGGACCAACAACATTCGGCCCTCTTCTCATTTGCATTAAGCCAATAACTCTTCTTTCTGCATATGTAAGGTAGGCCACGCACAACAGTAGCGGCAACGTAATAAGTAAAATCTTTGCTATAATGAGTATTATAGGCAGTCCGTATTCGTTAAATATTTCCATCATGGTCATGACGCCTTCTCCGAAGAAGAAGCCAACTCTTTTCCACACCTTGCCATAGTAACCGATGCTCGGCTAATTGGATCGCTCATGTAATAATTGAATTTTACTTTAGTTAAAGGTTTTTTTGTTAACTTCACTGATGATTTAAAATGAACAAAATTTGTTGGAATAATAGTATCTATGTTTGCAAATACCATATTTTCCTTTGCCATTAATCTTCTGACATCACCTAAAGACCGAGCACCTAAATCAATATCTAGATTCTCAGATAAACAAGAAATTATGTTCCAACTTTCTTTTGCCTGACCAACAGGAGCAACTGCCGCTCTTGCATACTGCGGTAATCCTTCTAGATTTACAAAAATGCCATCTTGCTCTGTATAAGCAGCTTCTGGCAAAATAACATTAGCGCGTGATGCTGCCGCATCTCCATGATGCCCCTGGTAAACAACAAAACAATCTTCACCAATCTGGGTTATATCAAAATCATCCGCCCCAAGCAAGTAAAGCATTTTGACCCTACCACTTTTTGTCATCTGTAATATTTCCTCTGTTCCATCGCCATCCTTGCCATAGATAAAACCAATATCAAGCGCGCCAACCATTGAAGCATGGTTATGCAAGATGTTTATCCCATTCCAATCATCTCGAACAATCTTATGCTTTTTAGCTATTTCATGAACAAGAGATAAAATAGCAAAACCATCAGATCGAGCAATGGCGGCATCACCAACAATAATCATTGGATATTTGTAACTCTTCAACTCTTTCAAAAGGTTCGATTTGTCAGATAAAATTTCTTCAAGCACTGACAAACTATCTCCAAGCTCAGTAATAGGATAAGTTTGATCATCCACCTGGCCAATTCTTGCCACTTTCATTTGGCCATTTCTGACCATCTTCCCTATCCTTGCATTTAAAACTGGGGCAACTTGCCTTGGATTAGCACCAATAAGCAAACAAAAGTCTGCCTTTTCAATATTGGCAATTGTTGTATTAAAGAGGTAGTTACTTCTGTTTGTTATATCAACACTGTAACCAAACTGATTGGCATCGACCATATTTGAGCCAACTCTAGCCAGAAGTTTTTTAAGTAAAAACATAGACTCGCACGAGCTGGTAGTTCCTGCAAGCGCTGCAATCTCATTGCCACTTATAGAATTCATTTTTTTTGCAACAGCTAAAAGAGCCCGATCCCAGCTGGAGCTAACCAATTTATTACCTTCTTTTATGTATGGCAGATCTAGTCTTTGTACCTTTAGACCATCATAAGAGAACCTTGCTTTATCCGATATCCATTCTTCATTGATATCTTCGTTCAGCTTTGGCAAAATTCGCATAACTTCCAAGCCTCTTGAATCAATCCTGATGTTTGATCCCATTGCATCCATAACATCAATAGATTCAGTCTTTTCAAGCTCCCAACTTCTTGCATTAAAAGCATAAGGCTTTGAGGTAAGGGCGCCAACAGGACATAAATCTATGATATTACCTGAAAGCTCAGAAGTTAATGTTTTTTCAAGATAACTTGTAATTTCCATATGCTCACCACGATGGATAGCTCCCATTTCAGGCACCCCAGCTACATCTGTAGAAAATCGAATACACCGAGTGCAGTGAATGCAACGTGTCATTTGCGTCTTTACCAACGGGCCAAGATTTTTATCTACCACAGATCTTTTATTTTCTGCGTACCTGTTAGTTCCTTTGCCGTACTTAAATGCTTGGTCTTGAAGATCACATTCACCGCCTTGATCACATATAGGGCAGTCTAGTGGATGGTTAATCAACAAGAATTCCATGACCCCTTGGCGAGCCTTCTTAATTACCGAGGTATCGGTTCGAATCACCATACCTTCAGATACTGGCATGGCACAAGAAGCAATAGGCTTAGGAGACTTTTCCATCTCCACTAAACACATGCGGCAATTACCGGCAATTTTCAAACGCTCATGAAAACAAAAATGAGGGATCTCGATTCCAGCCTGCTCGCAAGCCTGCATGACTGTCAAGCCGTCCTCTACTTCAATTTCTTTATTATCTATAGTTAGCTTTGGCATTCTTTAATGTTTTTAAGTATGAAATTTATCGTCACCCTACTTTAAGACATAATAAACAACGCCTACTCGAAAACCAATGTTTTTATTGTTAGTTAGAATTTATAATCAAGTTTTGACCAAATCACTGTTGCAAGATATGACATATAGGGGTATTGATGCTGAATAAAGCTTGATAATTTATCACAACAATGTTGTTAGAAAAATTCTTTATAAAACAAACGAGGCACGGATACTCGTATATAAGAAAATTGGGTATTAGATCTGATTAACCTGAACTATGGATAAGGGCAAAAGAGTCATCCTGAATCGAGTTCAGGATGACAGACTTTTTATCTAATTTTTACTAAAAATACTCATTCCTTACGTCAAACTCAGGTTAGTTTAGGATAAGAATTTTACAATTCTTATCCTAAACTTTAGTTTTGTACCGAATAATAACTATTAGAAATCATCGTTACCATCACCAATCACAGCAACAACAACATCATGACTGTTATCTTGTTGGTTAATGGTAAGTAGCAAGTCGTATAGATTATTATCTCCTTGGTCGGCAAACTCAAAATTACCTTGAATTCCTTGCGCCAGAAGTATTACATTAGCAAAATCTATACTATAAATATCTGATTCATCCTTACCCATTTTAGTAATAAATTCAATAAAACTATCACTAACTAAACCAACAACCAACTGAGTTTCTAGCGAATAAGAACTACTATCACTTTTAAATTCCTTAATATCATTATAGAATTTTTTAATTACGTGTTTTTTCATAGCTTCAGAAAAACTCAACTCGGTCAATTTTTCCATTATTTGATTAGCAAACCAATCACTATTTCTATAAACAGGATTCATATCAATTGGCCTGACTCCATCTTCAACAACTTCAATCAACTTATATAGATTTACCAACTTGCCCCAAGGACAGCTACCCCTTAGGCTTATTACATGTACCAAACAATCCAAAGAAAGATTTTGTTCTTTTATTTCTAAGAAAGTATTAGCAACTTCTCTTTTTAACACCCACTGATTATTATGATCATTATGCACTTCATCGTTACATTTAATTGATTGTAAGTGGGCCATCATTTCGCTAAAAAGAAAAGCAACATCACTTTGACCATCATTCAGTAAATCCTTAATTTGCACTTCATTTGCCGCGATATATTTTTCTATTGAAACAAAAATTTCATTAATATCTTCTTCTGTTAATGAAAATTTACCAGACAATTTAGTTTGTATTTTCGTTACTGGTTTTTCATTTCTTTGATTATGCACATTACTTATGTCAAGCTTCATACTTGTAGGTACTATAGGTTTTTTTGGTTCAGCAGAACCAACATGCCTCAGTAACTTAACCATTTCCATGTAATTCACACCATTATTAAGCTCCAGTTTATCACCAATAATATCAATCAATTTTTGACCTTGTTGATTAGTCATATTAACTTTAACTATGTGTAGTCCATTTGAGCTTTTGATATTTAACAACTTGGTTAAATGCATATGATAAGCATCATTTTGCCCAAGCATCATGCAAAGGCTATTATTTTGTTGATCAACAGGCTCATTAATATGAACTAGGTCTATATTGTTGAAAATAATTTCTAACATTTCATTAATATAGTTTGGGTAAACTGGGTGCGGTAAGTTTTGATGGTCAAGAGCTAATTTAATATTGCTAGGACTAATAGTTAATCCATGCTCAATGAATATCTTTAACAATTCAATATTGACTCCATTCACACATTTTAGCATATTTTCTAGCACTACATTCATGCCTTCTAACTTTACAGCTTGATCATCAGTGGTTTTTAAAATTAAATTAATCAAATTCATTCCTTCAGAATTTGGCCTATGAGCCAACTGAACTAGAGAGCTGAATTCGTTGAATTGTAATTTAGCTTTATGCTCAAGTATTAATTTTTGAGCAAACACACTAAGCTTCTCTTCTGGAGTGAAGATTGCTCTACCTAGTAAAGTTTGACCAAATTGATTTGGTAAATTAACATCTTTTACTTTGCTTAAAGCTAGATTAAATGACGGGGAATCACATTTATATATATTCCAAAGTAGGCCATCAACAATTTGCTGATCCGGAATAGAATCAACGCTCAGCATCAATTCTAATATATTGATCATATCACCAGCAATGGCCTCTGTAATAGGAGTTATTTGAACATTCTTAGGAGCTACATTCGCCCCCATTTTCATCAATCCGAGAGCCAGCTTATCATCACCAACACTAATAGCTGCACTTAATGGAGAATACGCCAGATTAGCATTTTCTGGGTTTATATGCGCTCCCATCTCAACTAGTTTGTCTGTCATAGAAGTATTTTTTGCCAAAATTGCTGAGATTAGTGGTGTAGTAGTACTACAAGGATGATTAATGTCAGCACCATACTGATTTACTAATTTATTGAATATATCTTCTCTACCTGCCGCAACAGCCGAAGACAACGGACTGGAGCTTAGGTTTTCTGCTTTAGGATTAACATTTGCGCCTTTAGCAATCATTTTATCAATAATATATTCTGCGTCTGGCCTCATTCTAACAAGTTGTGAGATCGCCCTATTTAATGGAACATCAGGATTGTCCCTATTTACAATAATATTTAGATCAGCTCCTGCTTCAATTAACATATCAACCGTTTCAACATCGGCTGAACTCATAGAAACTAATAAAGGATTCTTATCAGAGTTTTGATTATAAGAATCAACATCCACTCCTTTTGAAATAATTTTTCTTATTAGATTATGATAGTGCTCATTAATTCTTGTGCCCGATGAAAAACCTTGCCCAACCATAATGCTTAGTATGGTATCACCATCTGGAGTTTTAACTTTTACGTCTGCTCCTTGATCAATCAAGAACTCTAATACACCTGTATTCCAAGCACCAGCAGCAGCCATTAATGGGGTAAAATGTCCGTAATCAGAAAATGTATTATTAATATCAGCTCCTTCAGACAAAGCTATTTTTACATTTTCTATGTTATTGGAATAAATTGCTTCAAATAATTCTCTAGTTTTAGACATATTATAACTTTTTTTAATTAATCAAAATTTATTAGTTAATTTAATATAATATAAATTAATATTTTAGTCAACAGGATGGTTAATTACATTTAGTATTTTGACGGTAAAAAGACTTTGTAGGACGACCAAATAATTTATAGTAATTTTCACTTTTAAATCACTAGTCTTCTTGACAAAAATAGTAGTTGGCGATACCATTGCGCTCATCCAAATATTCGAAAAATAATCTATATGCCCATAGAAAACTGCAAAAGAGTTTTGTTCAAAGTTTCTGGTGAAGCTCTGATGGGCAACAAAAAATTTGGTCATGACATTGATACCTTAAACGGTATTGCCGCTGATATTAAAGAAGTATGCGAATTAGGCGTCCAAGTATGTGTTGTCGTTGGTGGCGGAAATATATATCGAGGCGCCGACGCGTCGTTACTTGGAATGGACAGGGCCTCTGCTGACTATATGGGGATGCTAGCAACGGTAATTAACGCACTGGCACTACAAAGCTCAATGGAGCGAGCTGGGATATACACCAGAGTCCAGTCTGCTATCCCAATGACCAGCATTTGCGAGCCATTCATAAGACGCAGAGCAAAAAGACATATGGAAAAAGGAAGGGTAGTAATTTTTGCCGCAGGAATAGGAAGCCCATTCTTTACAACAGACAGCGCAGCAGTACTAAGAGCCGTTGAAATGAATTGTGATGTTTTATTCAAAGGAACGAATGTTGACGGTGTATATAGTTCTGATCCGAAGAAGGATGAAAGCGCAACTAAATTCACTGAAATAACCTATACTGATGTACTTAAAGATAGTTTGAAAGTTATGGATATGGCAGCAATAGCTGTTGCACGAGAAAATGAGTTACCTATCAAAGTTTTTTCTATCAAAGAACGTGGGAATTTTGCTAAAGTATTGCAAAATAAAGGAGAATATACGCTTATACGGGGAAAATAATGGACAAGTTATTAAAACAAGAACTAACTGAAAAAATGGACAAAGCAATCGCGGTATTAGACAAGGAGTTAAGGGGTCTTAGAACCGGTAGAGCATCAGTGAACTTACTAGATCCGGTCGTTATTGAAGCATATGGCAGCAAAATGCCAATATCTCAAGTCGGAACAGTTTCAACCCCAGACGCAAAAACCATTAGCGTTCAAGTTTGGGATAAATCTATGGTTAAGACGGTAGAAAAAGCTATCGCTGATGCAAACCTTGGTTTAAATCCTAGCTCCGATGGTCAACTCATACGTATGAGCCTACCGATAATAAGCCAAGAACGTAGAAAAGAGTTGGTAAAGCTGGCGCATAAATACGGCGAAAATACTAAAGTAGCAATGCGTAATATCAGACGCGACGGTATGGATACACTTAAAAAAATGGAAAAAGATCAGAACCTCTCTAAAGACGAGCATCATGATCATTCAGAAGAAATTCAAAAACTTACTGACGAGTTTATAAGCAAAGTTGATGTTGTAATAAAATCTCGAGAAGAAGAAATACTGACTATTTAGCCGATTTATTAACCCGAACTGGGGTTATATAAGCTCGTCATCCGGTCCTGGAACCTTATGACTGTGAGGAGATTAATCAACCGGAACTATGAATAGAGTCGTATGGTTTTGTATGGACTGCTCCGCACTGTCATCCTGAACTCGATTCAGGATCTTCTTCTGTCTCGTGAGATCCTGAATCGAGTTCAGGATGACTTTTTACAAGGATGACAACTATGTTGCTTAATAAAAAACCTACCATCTCTTATCCATAGTTCCGGTTTTTAGTACGGTGGAATTCATCTTTTATTTTACCAATCAATGCCTGAAGCAAATTATCCAAGGTTACGAAGCCAACTAACTGCTCATCTTGATATACAAGAGCCAAGTGGGTCATCCCATCTTGAAATCTTGGCAAAAGATCTAACGCTTCTTCGCTAGTATTAATTTTTAGTGCTGGGCGTAACAAACCATCAAAACTAGCAATTCCTGAACCGTGCACTGAAGCAGCAAAACAATCTTTTGCATGGATAATACCTAAGATATTTTCTATACTTTCTTGGTAAACAGGATAACGACTGTAATGACGATCAGCAATTAAGGCTAAATTATTTTTTATAGAATGTTCACTATCTAGAGCTACAAGAGCTTCAATTGGTTGCATTACATCACTGATCAGTAATTTTGTAAACTCTAAAGCTTTAGTAAGGATTCTTGCCTCGTCTTGTTCTATCCCTCCATGTAAATGACTACTTGTTAAAATTATTTTTAATTCTTCTACAGAGTAAGCATTTTCATCTTTATTAACGCTATCTAATCTGAACAATTTTAATAAAATAAAAGCACATCCATTAAGGCAATAGATTACAGGAAACAGAATCCAATAAAAACCATACAAAGGTATAGCAGTTAATAGAGAAATTTTCTCTGCTTGACGAATTGCCATAGTCTTTGGCATCAATTCGCCCACTACAATGTGAAGAAAAGATATGATAGAAAATGCAATTACATATGAAATAATTTCTATGAGAGTTTCTGATACAATGCCCACCAGCTCTAATATAGGCTTTGAAAAATGTGCAAAAGCTGGCTCTCCTACCCATCCTAACCCTAAGGAAGCTAAAGTAATACCAAGTTGACAAGCTGAGAGATAGGAATCTATATCTTTATGAATTTTAGCAAGGATAACTCCACTCAGTCCTTTAGTTGCTTGTAAAATCTCTATCTTTGTAGTACGCAACCGTACCATAGCAAATTCTGCTGCCACAAAAAAGCCATTTAGTAATACGAGAAAAATTGCACATATAATAGATAGGGAGGTTACCATTTTTGTTATCTGCTTTATAAAATAATTGTTTGAAAAGGAGATCTCCCGCGCAATAATTTTTTATTTAAGGTATTTTTTTGCTCAATCACCTACAATACAATAATTCAACTATTTTTTCATATTGGCAACATACTTTCCACTTTTGCTCCCCATAATATTAGATATTGAGATTATGTTACATCTGCTAGTTAACTTTTGTCTACACACTGTTTTAATAGCTCGATCATTTCTAAGTACTTTCTACAAAACAAATCGACCTTAGACTCATTTCCATCTTCACTTACCCAATTTTCAGAATCTATTTTAACAATTCTTTTGTTAAACTTCTTGTATACACTATCATCTTGATTTGAATCAACCACCACACATTGAGGGGTTTTATTGTCTAGGATAGACTCAATATCACTGTAATCCTTCAAACTTGAATGTGTTTTTTGATATAATTTAACAACCCCAGCATCAATACCATTAAAAAAATGCTCGAAGCTATCACTCACCACGACCACATCTTTAATCGAAGATAATTCATGGTCCTTAAGCTGAATTAGCGACTGAATTTTAGCACGAGCTTTATTTCTGTTTGACTCGACTATTAATTTAAGCTCAGGTATTTCTTTTATAAGAACTTCTGCTAGCTCTTCATGGAGAGCCAAAACATTATCAAGATCAAGCCAAAAATGCCAGTTTATTGCATCTTTGTCATCTTGAAAATTTATGGATCCAAAATCACTAATTTTTACAACTTTACCTTTAAATTTTTCAGCTAGTTTTCCAGCAAAGCCCTCAAAGCTATCATCTATATAAATCAATATTTTCGCATCAAAAATCTTTTCTTTATCAGACGGTTTCATCTGATAATGATGTGGACAACCAGATGTCACGTTAATCGCAATCACATCAGCTGCATCTTCAGTGAGCATAGCAACCAAACTTGCAATCGGCGTAATGCTGGTTATTATTTTGGGCTTGGCATTTGCGGACAAGCTACTCATCAAAATAAATAACACTAATACCAATCTATATTTCACAATTTTTTACCAAATTAATTATTTCTTCTTTATTCAAAGCAAAGTTGCTTTGAATCCATTTATGCTTCAAGTTCTTTATTAGTTTACCAAGACGCTCATCTCTATAGCCCAGTTTCATTAGATCATTACCATCAATCGGAAACTTAGGGGTGTCTTTATTCTTTAAGCTAGCAAATAAATCATATACAATTTTGTTATCTTCAAGCAAAGTAGCGGCAAGGACAAAATAGCTCAAAAATGACTTCTCTTCAAGCCAAATTACTTTTAATAATGTACCCACAGGCCCTTTATATAAAGATTTTTTTAACTGCAAGAGTTTTATTATTGCCAACGCTTCAGCCCTAGAAAATTTTAACTCTAATAATGTTTTCAGAGTATACGGATCAGAAGAGTGCCGCGTACTTGGCATACGTGATTCTGATGCGCACACCGGAACGACGACGCAATCGTCAGCGGAAGCAGAGTTATGGAAGAGGTCTAATGGTGCACTAAACAAAATTGCATATACAATACCCAAATCAAGGGGTACGTCAAAATCCTTCGCCACATCCATAGCTTTTAGGTGCAGAGCTTGATCATATATAGTAACAGGAAAAATAACCTGCATAATTCCTGAATCGTACATTTTTGCTAAAATATATGGGCTACGCTCAAGAGATAATATAGTATCCATTTCGTGCTTTATTCGTTCACCTGAAAGCAACTTCAACTTATCTTTAAATCTGACGCAAGCCTCCATGGCTTGTTCATCTATTCCTGCCGCATACTTACAGGAAAACCTAAAAAATCTGAGTATCCGCAAGTAATCTTCCTTAATCCTTTCATCAGCAGTACCAATAAATATAACTTTGCGATTATTTAGATCATCAATACCACCAAAATAATCGTATATTTCATGTTTTATCGGGCAGTAACTGAGTGAATTAATCGTAAAATCTCGACGCTGAGCGTCTTCTCTAAAGTCATTACTATATTCAACATCGGCATGCCTACCATCGCAGGACAAATCCTTTCTTAAAGTAGTGATTTCAAAAACTTCTTTATTAATTAAGGCTGAAACCGTACCAAATTTTATACCAGTCGGTATGACTTTTACTCCATGAGCTTCTAAGATACTAATGACTTGCAATGGCTTAAAGTCCGTTGCCATATCTATGTCTTTTGTCGGCAATCCAAGCAAAGTATCCCTAACAACGCCACCAACAAGCCTTACTTGCGCTCCAGCATCAGTCAAGAATTTGACGACTTTTAGATAGTTTTTTGATTTTATGTTTAGAACTTGATTAAGCCTTTTCATACCGGTTTAATTCCAGGAGATGACAGTTTATTTTGTCATCCCGGGCTTGACCCGGGATCTTCTTGCGCTTCTCGAGATCCTGAAACAAGTTCAAGATGACCCCATGTACATACCCGTCATCCTGGGCCGAAGAGGCATGCGAAGCCCAACAAGTTCAGGACAACCTTGTGTTTGGATTGTCACGAGCCCCCTCTATGCACCTTGCTTAAATTCTACTATTTTGAAGCAACGCGTCAAAAGCCCTATCCCCAGCATTAGCGATAGAAATTGAAGCCACAAAACTTTCCAGCAATGTCTTAGCTCTACCAGTCAACTCCACCAAATCTCCTTTAAACTCTTTCAGGATTGCTGAGGCCGAATTGACATCTGATAAGTTAACACCTCTTGCTGCCTCAACTTTTTCTATTTCAAGATTAACAAGAACTTGAGTCTCCCCACGCGCAAGTCTTTGAGCATCCTGAGCAGCACCGATATCGGCAAGTGTAACCACAACACCAGGACCACCAGCAACAACTCCAGTTTTAACCATATTTAGGTATCCTATAGTTTTAACCATAGAATCCATTCCAGGATGAAGAAAGCCCTGTTTTACCTCATGAGCAGAGGAAGCTGTTACCACCGTTACGTCTGGACCAGCATCACCATAATTATTTACTAATACACTGCCACCTACGACATTACTTTGAGTTTTTAGATTAACTGCAACTCTGTTACCTGTAACCGGATCGATGACTGATAATGGGTCAGTAAACGGATCATTACCGCCAAATATATATTCGCCTGATTGGTTTTTACTCCGCATAATTCGCTCAATTTCTCCCAAGGCCTTGTCCGCTTTCTGAGCATCTGTTCCAGCTGCTGCAGAATTTTGTGCTCGTTCTTGCTCAAATCTAAGCATCACCTTATTAATGTCAATAAGAGCCTGTTGTTGTGATTTAAGCTTACCATCTGACACTTGTACCGTTGTCTTGTTCGCCTCAGCTTTTAAAATCATAGCCTGAGCATTATCAAATCTTCCTGATAATCCAGTAGCATCCAGCTCTGCTCGCGAGCCAAATTTTTGCCCAGTCGTAACATTAGCCAATGCATCTTGAACTTTATCAGACAGATCCCCTACATCTCTACGTTGTCCAGAAGCTGAATTTAATATATCAAGGGCCGATGTGAGGTTATTTCCTATAGTTGGCATATTATTTATCTCTCAATTATCTCTTAAAATTATTTATCTATGAAAACATAATATCTTCAGCTTTTACCAATGTGTTTTGTAACATACTAAGCAAATGAGACAAAGTCGACATTAGCCTAGCTAAGTCCAGAACTCTTAAATACTCTTGTTCTTTACTAATACCAGAGTCTTTTTTTACTTGAGCATCAGTCCTCTCTAGGACAATCTTGGCAACATCTGATTCAATTTTTGCTTCATTAAGCGCATCCGACAACAAACCAGTAATAATAGTTGCAAGGCCTGATAATGTCGCAACCGTATTAGGTAGCGCGCCATCTGCTCCAATAGTAACAAACTCAGTTTGTAATTCGCTTAAATCTTGAAGAACTTGCTGATTTCTTGGCTTCATAGTATAGCTAAATACCGGTGATGTTTCAATCTTAGGTGTTCCGGCTGTTCCGTTTCCAGCATTTAACGTCGTAGCTGCATTATTGTTAGCAGCACCGTTCCCATTTATATCGACGGTAGCAGCACCCAAGGCAGAGGCAACAGTAATTGCATTACCACCAGTCCCAGCAGCTTTTGACTCAATAGTCAAGTTACCTCCTGTATTCCCGGCCAAAACAAGGCCGCGAAGCTGTGGATGGGCATTTATTCTATTCATCAAACCATTTGCCCCGAAAAGGCCATCGGCAACCAAAACTTCGTTTGGATTAGGAATTGGGCTTAAAACGTTGACAAAATTTAATACAACAGGAGCAAGCCAACCAGGAAGATTTATTGTTATTGTATCAGCTGCAGCTAACCCACCCGCAAAAACTAGAGTTGCCTTAGCTTTTACATCACCAACTGTATGAGCGGTTGTTATACCAGCATCCTGTTCAACTCTACCAATCGATAATTTACTTACATCATCAACTATTTCTTGGTTGATATTTAACTCTCCTGTTCGATCATCGAATTTAAATAAATCATTAAAACCAAACAGAGAGCCAAAATTTCCACCCTGAATCACAAGCCCATATGAATCATCATTAGTTTCAATAACAAGCTTACCACTCTGACCTGAATTAGGGTCTATTTCTATACCATTATCATCAACAAGTTTTGCTCTTGCAACACCTGAATGACCATTCAACGGAACTGGATTGAACGCCCCAGTAGTGGCTCCCGCAATAGTGCCGTCAAAAGCTATTCTATCATTTACAACAGCTGCTGGATTCACTGGAAATGAAACCGTACCTTCTGATACCACGCCATTGTCGCCAGTAACTCTAACCCTTAATGTTATAATTCTAGGAGCAGTAGATCCTAGGATCTTAATATTCTGGCCAGTAGCTGTGTTTATATCTTTCTCTAGCCTAAAACTTCCAGGCAGCTGATCGGTTGCCACAACTTGTTGATTCGCTCCACCAATATCTTCTGAGCGCGCCTCAAGTACCTCGATATTACTACCAAAATGTGAGCTTCCTTGCAGATCAAGATCAAAGGTAAAGCTATTACCATCTGCCGGATTTACCGGGCCTCTTGCACGCAGCTGGATATTATTGAGTGAATATTCTCCCAGCACCTGAACAGGAACCACAGCACCGTCAGTAATCGCACCTATTGCTGCCCTTGGTCTTGAAGGAGCAGAATCTAATTTCTCGTTAAGCTCTTTTATTAGGTCAGATATCGTTGCTTTCCCACTCAAAGCAGTACTAGCTAGACTGTTCATATCAATTGTCGCTGGGTTCAGTCTGCCAGCTCCACCACGAAGCTGATCACCGTCTTTACTAACAAAATGAATAGTAAATGGATCGCCCCACTCAAGGTCTTGTCCTCTACTGATGTCAATAGAGCTCTCAAAACGACCTTTTGGAGGGATAGGAGAACCATTATTATGGATAGCATTTAATTTATCAGCAAAATTACGTCCTAATGCTTTAATCTTATCGCCAGCTTCTGGCAACACTTTGTCCCTGAGATCAATTAAAGCTGACCATTGTCCACCACTAACGGACATCGTTGAATCATCACTTCCACCAATAAAAACCTTTGAATGCGTTGCCCTACCATCTCTTCCAAACTGATTAATCATTAAAGGTGGATAGTCACTATTTTCTATAATAGCATCGGTAGTTCCCACGCCATCATAACTAAATTCAGAATAGTAATCACTTGCAACAAGCAATTCTCCGCTAGATTTCGCTTGAATATTAACAGTTCCACTAGCACCATAGCTGGCTTTGATATCAAAATTATGCGCTAATTCTCGAACCAGCTGATCTCTTTTATCATGAAGCCTGATTGGAGAGGAACTAATCAACATTTGCTGATTTAAGTTAAAAATTGCTTTTATAGTACCACTTGCCGAATGAGCACTTTGCTTTAGACGGCTATCAGCGTCAAGTCTTAAATCCGTCACCTTCTTAGAAGCCCCGGTAATTGCCGTACTAACTTCTTCAGCCTTATTAACGAACGCTTGCCTCATCGAATTGCCGCTGCTTGATTCAAGAATTTTTGCTTGAGCAAAAAACCCATCTATGGTTTTGACAAGCCTAGATACCTGAGGATCATTTTCACCACCAATCACAGATTGTAGATCAGACAAAAATTCAGTATATGTGTTACTACTTCCCAGTTTTGTCACTTGCTCAACGTAAGCTCTTTCTTGCAGTATGTTTACTGACCTACTTTCACTAAGACTTGTTCTATGAGCTTTGCTTCCACCTATTTGATCAACTGTTAAAGAGGTATTAATCCTTCTAGCATTAGGATCTCCTACTAATTCAAGATTACGAGCTCCAACGTCGATCTGCTCTCTCACTAAACTTAATGTTTGTTCAACGCTCTTAGCCATATTTTACCTAAACCTTATCATTGAGCCCAATGGACGGCATTACTTTATCTATTTTTCCTGCAACAGAAACTTTGCCATCCTTATTATATCCAAATTGTCTTAACGTTTCTTGAGTCCTACTTTCCTTATATATTTCAACAATTTTATTACTTACTTCTAAATTGCTGCGAATAAGAATATCATTATCTCGATTTAACCCATTCAATATACCAAATAAGTCCTTCAGCTTTACCATCGGCAAGCTATCTCGGTCAAATTTTTGGCCACTTCTTACGTATTCTTCTACGGCAAACTGCGCTTCATTAAACTTATGCAACGCATCTACTTTTTCCTCAACAACAACGTCAATAGCCGAAACTTGCCCAACCTTTAACAAAGCATTTTCTTTCTCAATTACAGCTATCAAGTCTTTTATTGCCTTCGTTATATTACTAACAACTGCTGCTTGACTCATGGCTTTATTTTCGCTGTTTGACATTGTTTTCTTGTTGTTTTACTAAGTCCCGCACAATTGCTTTGCCAACTTCATCCAAATCATTGCCAGTACTATTTTTTACTAGCTCCGGCCATAAAGATTTCTGAAATATCGCCTCGCCAAAACCACCTTCAGGATTCTGATTGACCCCTTCAGCCATCTGAGCCCAAAGAAACCCATAAAACTGATCTGTCAACTCTTTAGCTACTTTCTTCATACGAGCAAGATCTGTGCCATCTGGTTCCGACCCGGCTTTTCCATTTTTAACTAAAGCTGGCGCTGCGTTAGTGCTAGACTTGTTTAGCCGAATATTTTTAGCATTTAAAGTAGATTCCTTATCAAACGGTTTTACCGCTTTATTCGCAACAAATTTTGCTTCTTCTCGCTTTATTGCCTCATTAATTTTCTCTTTGCTTAAAGCCTTTGCAAAAACTTCACTAGTTTTTGCTGAGTTATCAACTTTGCGAGCTTCGCTTCTGCGCTCATCAATAACTTTATAACGCTCTATTGGAGTTCCAGTGTTTTTTAGACCACCGCCTAGGTAATTTATACTATTTGGCATTTTAAATGCTCCAACCGATTCTTTAAGGCATTATACAACATCGGGTAGTGTACTGTCATCCCGGGCTTGATCCGGGATCTTCTTCCGCTTCCCGAGATCCTGAATTAAATTCAGGATGACTTTTTCCGTATTACACAAAGTTCAGGATGATTCGAATAGTGATTTATCTTACTTCTATTACAGCATCAAGAGCACCAACAGATTTCATATTGTGCAAAATATTTATTATATCCCTTGGAAAAACACCAAGCCTATTCAACCCAGAAACAAGATCACTAAGAGTTGCCCCTTCCGTAAAATGATGCATAGATCTTCCGCGCTTTTGATCTACAAAACCATTTACTAAATCTCTTTTCTTTTCATCAGTTTCTGGACCAAATTTTTCATCAAAATCAAGCTGCCCCACATTGACAATCAAATTTCCTTGAGCAATAGCAACCGGCCTGATATGGACTTTGTCACCAATTACAACAGTACCAGTTGACTCATTTATAACAATTTTAGCTTTATAATCTGGCACGACCTCAAGCCCTTCTATTTCAGCAATAAATTCAACTAAATCATTTTTCCTATAAGACGGGACAGTAATTTCTATAGTCGCAGCATCAAGTGCATTAGCCGTATTGCCAGGGACGTGATCATTAATAGCTCCAGCTACTGCAATTGCAGTTCCAAAGTCTGGCGAATATAGGGAAAATTTTATATTATGCATATCAACAAAAGAGAAATCTATCTCATCTTCAACAATCGCTCCACTTTGAATATAACCATTAGTCTGAACAGAACTAGACTTCGTCTTAACATCACCCGAAACTGGCGTAAAATCAGACAAAGAAACTGCGCCTTGAGCTACAGCATAAACATTACCGTCTGCTCCAAGCAAAGGAGTTGCTAGCAGGGTGCCTCCTTTTAAACTTTTTGCATCACCAAGAGCGCTGACTTTTATGTCAATTCTAGTACCAAGGCGAGAAAAAGCAGGTAAGGTAGAAGTAACAGTTACTGCTGCAATGTTTTTTGTCTTAATGTCTGCTCCCTGAACATTAACACCAAGTCTTTCAAGAAAATCTGTCAATCCAGTTTTAGTAAAAACTGTATTTTTCAAATTATCTCCAGTGCCTTCTAAACCAACAACTAAACCCTGACCCACCAGCAAGTTTTCCCTTGCCCCTTCTACCGCAGCAATATCTTTAATTCTAGTGCTTGCCCCAGCGAGCAAAGAAGAAAGCGCCAATACTACCGAAAGAACTATTTTAAACCAAATCATAGATACACATCTCTTAAATAAATTACTCAACTATAACGCTAGCTGATTATATAGTTTCAGCAGTTGATTAATACGCCAATTTGTCAAGATTCGTCTGTGCTCACGTAGTTATCTACGTTGCGCAGCTTCACTTTAAAATTAGCATATTCTAATTCAACTGTTTTCACTATAGTACAAATTAGCCTTTTCAAGATCTTCCCTAGTATCAACTGATATGGGTATCTCGCTAGACACACACACACCAATCTTCATACCATTCTCAAGGGCCCTAAGCTGTTCTAATTTTTCACAAACTTCATATTTGCTTCTATCCAGTTGTATAAATTTCTCAAGTGCTCCAACTGTGAACCCATAAATACCAACGTGATACAAAAATTCTTCTCCACCATGTGGAATCATGCTTCTTGAAAAATACAAAGCCTTGCCATACTTATCTACAACAATTTTGACGTTCGATTCTGCTTGCGCAATATCTTTACCAACTTTAACTCCTGAAGTAACAATATCATATTCTTCTGTTTTTAGCATGGTAATAATTTGCTTAACAACAAGCAAGTCAACAAAAGGCATATCTCCTTGAACATTTATCACGTATTTTATTTTATCATTATACGGAATAGTTTTAAAAGCCTGAAAAACACGATCCGACCCCGTCGGACAATCTTCGTCGGTCATTATAGCAATCGCGTCAGATTTTTCGACCAAATTAGCTATCTCCTCAGAATCAGTAGCAACATACAAATTTCCCTTAAACTCGGATTTAATTCTAAGTACTACATGTTCAATTAAAGTTTTGTTGCCAATTTTTGCTAGCGCTTTCTTCGGGAGCCTTGTAGAACCAATCCTCGAAGGAACGATTATTACAACATCCGAATATTGATCTTTGCCATACATAATCAATAATCAATTCACTTATATTTTATAAAATAATTGTTGACATATTATCGTTTTTCCACCATAAAGTAAAACACAATTTCTAAGGAACTACGAAGGTTTTGAGCATATTTAAGCTCGAAGTTGCTTGCTTAACCCTAGAGATTATACTAACAGTGGTGAGTTTTTGTTGCGATCTTAGTAACGAATATGTGGCCAAACAATAGCTTTTGCTATTTGTTATACCAATATCTCCAGTTTAAATGTGGATTGGTATTTGTAGTAAATTCAGTAGCATTATGCGATGGGCACTAACTCGCTAAAGTCTGTATACATACGGGTGAGTTTAAGAACAAGGCACAAAATGTTAATCAATTTACTATAACTTGTGAGCCCGTAGCTCAGCTGGTAGAGCACTTGACTTTTAATCAGGTTGTCCCGGGTTCGAGCCCCGGCGGGCTCACCATTGTTTTTTTGCAATTCTCCGTCTCCCAGCTGTTGAATCAATTCTTAGCTTTATCTAACCCGTTTTCGTAAGATTACGTTGATAGTTGATTTTACTTAATTTACCGTTTTATGTAATTTGTAAATTTAGAGACAAAAAGGGGCGAGAAAGACTATATTAGGATTCAACACCATCTCCGCTTAAACTAATCAAGATGAGGGACTGGTCGAGTTCAGAATACGAAACCCCCTTTGCGACACCAAAGGTATTGGTAATACTTTTACCTACCACATTACCACCAGCAACGGTTTCTACAATGGAATGTTATAGTATCGCCAGCTGCTATGTAGGACGCAGGGTATTCCAAGAATGAAGCCATTACTTATTTTCTTAGACACGATACAAAACCCTTAATAACCCAATATATTTATATTACTGACATTTTAATCAAAGTCTGAAAACCATTGCTAAATAGTTCAATGATAGTTTAGTCAAACAACACTCAAAATCAACAAATAAGTAAATAAA
>JANNVO010000071.1:0-3261 GCA_031414475.1 Rickettsiales bacterium | reverse complement strand
ATGGATGCTCCAGAGTGAATTCCCCAGGCTCACAGAATAGTCTTCCTGGTTACTCCCGTGAAACAGCAGCCCGCCGTTCATCTGATAGGTATATTTTGCATCCCAGATGCCAAACTTGCGGCATTCACGCCCGTTTGTTGGTTGTTGTTGATCTGCCAAGAGGACATACCAGGCCAGGGAGAATCCCATTACCGTTCCATCCGCTTTAAATTCACAGATTCGGCTGGGGACTTTCCTATTACGGGAGCCGTAGCAATCCGGCTGATAAAGGTCCGCAGTATGCACCGGGCAGACATAATCCATCCATTTCAAGAAGTCATCCGCATAGCTGTTGGCCATTTCGTGTTTCCCTGTCAGCCATAAGCCGGAAATGAATCCGATAATGGAGCCGAGAACGGCGCGGGCGTCTTCTGTAAAGAAAAGCCGGTCTTCGGTTCCTAGCAGAAGATATCCGCTAGAGAAGGATTGAAGAATTTTTGTCATTGAGGTATTTTTTTCGATCATGGTTAGGATGGGGATTGTTTGGGCCCCGCTATAAGATACCATATAAAAAAGTATAATCAAGGAAAAACGAATTATAATTTCTACAAATAAAAAGAGCGAGTCCCCGAAGGAACTCGCTCGTTGTTGTTATGGGCAGATTGGATAGGTTTTTCCTGCCATAAACTCCCCTTCAAGGGAGCGGGCCGGGGCCAGAGCGATTTCAAGCAATTCCCTATTGCATTTCGCAATTTCCGCATCACATTCGCGGATTTGCTGCATGATTTCTTCGGCAGTTTGAGGCGTATAGCCGTGGGGAGATATTGGAGATTTCATTTAGTTCATTGTTGTTGTTATAGAAAAGGGATGGAACCTTTTCCATTTGCGGTTAGGGTTGATCAATGTCTTTTCCCGCACAGATTCCAGGAGCCGGGTTATTGAGCCAAAACCTGAGGATTAAGACAAGGGACAAGAGAGCGCCGCTTTCATACTTTTTTTGTCCGCTATTAAGAAACATTCTTAATTGCCGGGGAGTGCATCAAAGGCCGCTATATTGTCATTGCTCCGCAAACTATCTCCCGCCGCAATATAGCACGGGGATATTATTAGGTCAAGATATATTTCAAAATAAAAAAAGAGACACGCCCCGAAGGACGTGTCTCGTTGTTGTTAATACACCCGCGGCTCAGGTGCTGCCCATTTCTCCCCCTTTTTCGGCGTGGCTTCTTTCACGAAGTCCTCGAAAGTGGACAGGTTCCTGGCCGTGCAAACTTGCACATTACGAGCGTCCGCCCCATGCACTTCCAGCATGATTTTCGAGAAGTTAAGCGCTTTGTCAGCATCCCGGATAAAAGATTGCGCTTTGTGGGCGATTTGATCTTTGGCGACTTTCCCAGAGCGCCGCGTATTACGGCAGACAGTTATAAGCTGCCGCTTGATTTCCTTTTTGGCGAGCGCCTCGATTTCGTTAAGCGCAAGGTGCGCGATGATGTCAGTAGTGAAGTCCATAGGTTTCGGATATTTAGGTGTTAGGTTTTTCATAGGGTTATTCCCTACTTAACCATAGCATAGGCCGGGCATATTGTCAAATAAATAAAAAAAGAAAAAGCCGCGCCCCCATTTCTGAGAGCGCGGCCTGGTTGCCGCCGCCGAATTGTTGTTGTTATAAATTAGTACGATCTGAGGGACTCGAACCCTCACGCCCTTACAGGCATCGGATTTTAAATCCGATGTGGCTACCATTACACCAAGATCGCATAGTTGTTGTTGAAAATCTGGCAAATACTCCGAAGGAATGTTTGCCGTGCCTTTCGGCTTACCGCCCGACTTCGTTAGGAAGGTTTGTGAGAGCGGTTAGGATAATCATTACCTTACGTGCCTAGTCTCGCTAGCAAGACTTCGCGTTATTATATGATTCGCCTATTATTGTTTCCGGTTTCTTTTCCGTCAGGAAGGTGTTTCCGGGGGCTATTAGCCTCTAAAACCTTTATTTCGTGTCCCTTATCCCTTCCCTGGCAATCTTTCGGTCGTCTTATGCGTCGTCTTAAATGGCCATCTCAGATTCAGATGCGCCTACTTGGAGAGCAGAGTTAGGGGGATATTGCCGCATGGCGGCGTTTACTCTTAGTTGAGAATCATTGGATTCCCCCTTCAATATAGCACAGCTACCAAACAAAGTCAAATTCTTTTTTCAGAAACATTTTATCAGTTCTGCGAACGGGATAAAATGAAAAAGCGCGCCCCCAAGGGACGCGCTTCGTTGTTGTTACTTGATGAGTTCGTCCCAGTTCTTCTCTACCCAAGTTTTCGCTTCTGCCAGTCCCAAGCAATCCTTGACAGGGCGCTCATAGGAAGGCGTATAAGGAAAATATGCCAAGTAAGCAGGGTTATTACGGGACAATTCCCTAACCATTTTGATATGGTTGATTTTGTTAGCGGGTTGTTCTTTCAACCCCTCCCGGATATAATTTAAACCATCGGCGCGATGAACGACCAGGAATTGTTTATATTCCGCAACGGCACCTCGGGGCAGCAATTGATCCAAGAGCAGATATGCCAGGCGATCCGAAGAATTATCAATGAGCAAGAGCCGCACTTCAGAAGGGGCGAAGGTAAGTGTGATCATAGTTGTTGTTGTTGTGGTTGGTGGATTAGCTAGGAATAGGCGGTATCAAACCCTCTCGGATTCAATATAAGCCGCAGGCTTTTAGTTTTCAATGCGCCGCCTATCCCCTCGCCGCACCATATCACAGCTTTATTATTAGGTCAAGCGGAAAAATTCCACGCAAAAATCAAAGCACGCCCCCGAAGGGACGTGCTTTGTGTTTACCCCTTACCCCAAACGGCATCTTTACCGAAAAAGAAGATACAGGTTGACGGCAGCGCTTTCCGGCTTGCTTTCCCGGAGCGGTGCTGAGTATCATCCGCCACTTTCTGGCGGCGTTGCACGCGGCGATGAATTGTATTGATTGCCCGATTCAAGAGCTTGTGATGGGTGTTGAACATAGTTGTTGTTGTTGCAAGTTATCAGCTTCGCGGGATAACTTGAGTTTTGGTTAGTTGAGATGCGAAGCCCCGCGTAGTATAGCACCGCTTTATTTCGGACGCAAGCGGAAAAACGGGAAATATTACGCCGCAAACGAAAAAACGAGCGCAGCCCCGAAGGACTGCGCTCGTTGTTGTTACTGGACCGTCGCGGCGGGCGGCGTTTCGGCAGCGGCATCCTCCTGGAGATAACCCAGGTCGCCCTTATTAGTGGCGTTCTTCAAGATAAAGGCCCTG
>JANNVO010000070.1:0-4796 GCA_031414475.1 Rickettsiales bacterium | reverse complement strand
AATCCTGCTTTGCTATAAACACGAACAGCACGAGGATTATTTTGATCTGGATCAATAAAAAATGTATCCACGAGAGGATCGATAGACTCACAATAGAAACTCATAAAAGCTTTTAGCGTTGGAGCTGCCAGACCCAGGCCTAAAAATTTTGTATTTCCTATACCAAAATCAAGACCAATTGTATGACCAAACTTGGACATATGCTCCCTATGAACATCAGATAATTCCTGATCATGCTGAAAAATATCAGACAAAAGGAAGCAATATGACTCTCCATCAATTGAGCCAATCCAATATTTGGTCGTGCCATAAAAATAATGTTGCTTTTTTCCATGAATAAAATTCATTATATCGTCCTTATGTTCTTGGGTATTATCCCAAAATTCCATCATATGTGGCTGACGCAGCCATTGGAAAATAACGTCAATATGCTCTAGACTCGCTTTTTCAAACCGAATATTCATTTTCTCCCCACGATGTCATTCCCGCGAAGGCGGGAATCCAGATCACAATATATCTTCATATAAATCCCTCCAATTGTGGTTATGCTCTTCTATTAACCTCATTTTCCACGCACGATTCCATTTTTTAATACACTTTTCTCTGTGAATAGCTTCAGTTATATCATTGAACTGTTCTGTATGAACAAGCTTTGTGATCTCATATTTCTTGGTAAATCCCTTAACTAACTTTTGCTTATGTTCATAAATACGACGTACTAAATCATTCGTTACTCCCGCATATAAAGTACCATTTTGTTGCGAGGATAAAATATAAACCCAGTATGCTTTCACGCTACCTCAATTTCCTGGATTCCCGCCTTCGCGGGAATGACAAATCTAAAAACACCGCCTAAATTGTATACATCTCTCCTCAAAAACTAGCGTCTAAGTACATTTTCATACCCTCATGACTAGCTTCGAAACCTAATTTTTCATAAAAACTCTTTGCCTTAAAGCGCTTTTTATTCGTTGTTAATTGCATTATAGATGCACCTTTTGACTTACCGTAAGATATAGCCGCTTGCATCATCCACTCACCGATTTTATGCCCCCGATATTTTTCAAGAATACGTACTGCTTCAATTTGCATTCTTGTTTTACCTGAAAAAGTTAGTGATGGCATAATCGTTAGATGACATGTTCCAACAACCTCATCATCGTTTTCTACTATCATAAGATATTGATTGTGATCAGCATCTATCTTATTAAATGCGTCGATATAACGCTGATCCAGTCTTGTACTAGTGCTTTCTCGTGTTTTTCCAAGTTCATCCTCTAGCAAAAGATTAACGATTGTACCTAGATCATTTATGGTCGCCTTACGGTGTGAGAGGTTTTTGTTCATACTTCTTTCCTCAAATATAGTTTGGCCATGTGTCCATCATTTTGATACCCAAGAGTTTTATAGAATTCATGAGATCCATCTTTAGCACGACGGAGACCAGACGTTAGATCAATAATAGCTGGACTAAACTTGCGTGCAATATCTTCTACAAAAAGCATAAGCTTTTTCCCAACTCCATAGCCTCGGTACTTCTCATCAACTATCAGCCCCTCAATGTGAAACCGTACTTTATCCAAGACAAAAACCGATGATACTGACCAAGCAACAAAACCAACAACTTTATCTTCTGAGACAGCGACTACAACACTATAACCATCATTTTTTATAAATCTTTTAAACCGCGCTGCGAGCTCTTTTTGGGAAGTGGGGTATCCAAGTTGCTTCATTAGTGGGACAAGGGAAGGAATATCTGATACTTGGGCTACGCGAACTAAAATATAAATGTTATTTTTTGTGTTCATTATTTCTCTCTAATCATCCATATTTCACCAATGCCTTTTTGATCTTTCATTTTCCTAAATCCTGACTTTTCATAAGCCTTGATAGCAGCCATATTTGCTGCATCTGGATCAACAAATACATAATCAAATTTTTGAAAAACATGTTTATCTAAGAAAAGCGCAAGAGCTTTAGAACCAATATTTTTCCCAACAAACTCTATTTCACCGATATACCAATCAAGACCTGCGCAAGATTTTGGAAGTTCAGAGACGTCTTGGTATTGGTCACGCGTGAAGTCATGAACATTATAATATTGAATATAACCAATAGGAATATCACTCAAGCAAATAATATATGCATGTATTGGTTTCTGCTCTAGTTTTCCGTGATTATTATGTACCAATTTGCTTACATTAACGTAATATCCATATTTTTCCTTTATCAACTCTGGTGTCCATTGAACATCTTGATCCCACCACATCTTTACATGAGGTGCTTGAAGCCACTTCATCAATAACAAAAAATGGGATTCGGCAAGAGGAATAAAAGTAATGTTCATTAATACTCCACAAAATTACACTTCTTTATAGGTTTATAAATTTTATTAAAATATGGCAAATTACCTTCAACTGCAAAAAATTTTTTCATATTTTCTAAAGTTCTAAAATCTGTAATTCCGTATGGAGTATATTTTTCTTTTTGTCCTTGCCAGGTCATGGCTTCTCCAGAATAATCAATCTCATGCCACTTGCGGCCAATAATATGAGAAGTGTTATTATCAAAGGCTTTAATATTTTCAAATCTACAAGATTGAACAACTTCTTGCAAATAACAGGCAATGTACTCTGCTTGTGTAAAATCAACGTCTCTTAATACCATAGACATTAGTAGTTCAATAGTAGTTTTAGGTAAAATTTTCTGAAGCTCATATAATTTTAAAAAATCAAATTTTGTTGTTGTTAAAAATTTCTCAAATTCTAGCACTTCCCTTTCTGTGAGTTTCATTTTTAATGATTTTTGATTTAGCCTGTTTTCGAGAATATGGCACAAATCTCCCCATTGATTTGGTAAGTTGCACTCTCTTGCATTAGCTTCTCGCGCCAAAAAAGCCGCCAACAAAAATATAGTAACTTTCTTCATTTTATCTTTTTTCTTATTTGTTCAGTAAGCTACTGATATGAAAGCAATTATTCTGGGGATTTATGATTGCACAAAATATAGTTTTACGTCAAGATAAATACGTAACATGTAGGAGAAGCAACCAATAAGCTTTGCCTGCTAGACGGTAACTGAAATATGAAAATGACGAACGAATTCCTGGAACAGAAAGCATCATTGCCCCAAAATTTGTGGTCTTTTATATGGCATTTCTTAAAGCCATATAAACACGTAATTGTCATTTATGTTTGTCTTGCAATGTTTGCTGGGTGTTGGGGTCCATTCAACAGCTTGTTGATTAAGTATATAATCAACTCCTTATCTTTACACAATAGTGAAAATATTGCGGCACTCACTTGGCCAGCTGCGCTTCTCGTATTAAATTTTATAATATTTGACAATGTTACCTGGCGCTCGATTGGATATTTAAATTAT
Source organism: Rickettsiales bacterium (assembly GCA_031414475.1). Taxonomy (GTDB): domain Bacteria; phylum Pseudomonadota; class Alphaproteobacteria; order Rickettsiales; family Rickettsiaceae; genus Megaera_A. Next base: position 1,415 of record JANNVO010000070.1, on the reverse strand, counting down.
AAATTCCAGCCAATTATTAAAAATCAAATTGTTAGCGAGACTTTTGGATTTGTCCTTGGCTCTTCTCATCAATTTTTTCAAGATAATCTATCGGGTCGAATTTCTAGTCAGATCAATACGCTTGCCGATAATATAGAGCGTATCCTATATCCTATATCAGCAAATTTTATCAGGGGACTTTCATTGCTGCTGGTCGCATTTGTAAGTACGTATTATGTAAATCCGATATTTTTTTACACATTGGCTATATGGTTTTTTGCATTTTCTTCATTTAGCATATACATGTCAAAACATCTTGTTAATTTATCAGATATTCACACTAATTCCGAATCAATCATTTCAGGTCAATTAGTAGACACTATTACAAATGTTAGTAACGTAGGAATTTTTGCCAGGCGTGTTTACGAAGTATTTCGTCTTAAAGATTCTTTGCTTGTTACCAAAAAAACATTTCAAACAAAAGAAATATTTTTAGTAAAGCTACATTCTGGTCAAGGTGCGCTGATTTCTATAATGCTTGGCTTCATGATTTTTTTCTTAATTCACTTATACGAAAGTCACCAGGTAAGTATAGGCGATTTTGCACTTATTCTAGGATTAAGTATGGAAGTTGCCCATATAACCTGGTATACGATGGAACAAGTCGATGAATTTCATCAAGCGATTGGAAAATGTAAACAGAGCCTGAACTGCCTGATTATAGAACAAGATATAAAAGATATAGAAAATGCTTCAGATTTAGTTGTCACAAAAGGCCAAATTACGTTCAAAAATGTCAAGTTTCATTACAAAGGTGTAAGTCCACTTTTTCAAAACAAATCTATTGTTATTGAACCTGGACAAAAAGTTGGCCTAGTTGGTTATTCTGGCAGTGGTAAATCAACATTTGTGAATCTGATTCTGCGACTCTACGAGGTGACTGACGGCCATATTTTCATCGATGAACAAGATATTAGTCAGTGTACTCAAGATTCTTTACGCGAGAACATTTCCATGATCCCCCAGGATCCATCACTTTTTCATCGCACATTAATGGAGAATATTAGATATGGAAGGATTGAATCAACCGACGAAGAAGTAATTGAAGCTGCAAAGCGTGCTCATGCACATGAATTTATTATCAAATTGTCACAAGGCTATGAGTCTCTTGTTGGTGAACGTGGAGTTAAGTTATCGGGCGGACAGCGCCAAAGGATTGCTATAGCCAGAGCGATCCTTAAAAATACTCCTATATTAATACTAGATGAGGCAACTTCTCAGCTTGATTCAATTACTGAAATCAGTATCCAAGAAAGTCTATGGGAATTAATGAATAGTCGAAACGAAACCTCTGGAGAAGAAGGAAAAACAACCATTGTAATAGCTCACCGCCTCTCAACCTTACTACGTATGGACCGTATCCTTGTATTTGATAT
>JANNVO010000069.1:0-2678 GCA_031414475.1 Rickettsiales bacterium | reverse complement strand
ACTGTTGGGGTTTCAGCTAAACAAAGGTTGAACCTTGATAAATTGGAAGAAGCTATTCTTTTAGTTGCTGAGATGCAGGACTTGAAAGCAAATCCAGAAGGTATTGCTTGCGGAGTCGTTATTGAATCTAGGGTCGATATTGCTCGTGGCGTGATTGCGACAGTTATTGTCCAAAGAGGTACGCTAAAGAAGGGCGATATTATTATGGCTGGTACAACATCTGGTCGTATAAAAAGAATATGTAATGATAAAGGGCGGACCATTACAGAAGCTGGTCCATCACTTGCTATAGAAATTTTTGGTTTAAACGACGCTCCATCTGCAGGAGATGTATTTAATGTTGTTGCATCAGACAAGCAGGCTAGAGATATTATTGATTATAGGATCAGAAAAGAAAGAGAGTTCCGTGTTACTGCTTCAAAAACAAGCTTAGAGGATCTGTTCCTAAAAGCCTCGGGAGAAAGTAAGATCAAGGAATTACCACTTATTATCAAAGGTGATGTTCATGGATCCATTGAGGCAATTATTAGTAATCTGAATAAGATTGAAAGTGATGAAGTAAAATTAAAAATTCTGCATAGTGCAGTTGGCGGTATATCCGAATCTGATGTGACTCTTGCCAACGCTTCAAGGGCAATAATTCTTGGCTTTAACGTTAGGGCTAATAATGCTGCTGCTCAAGATGCGGACAAAAATAAAGTAGACATAAGATATTACTCAATAATTTATAATCTGATTGATGATATAAGGGCGATAATGAGCGGCATGTTGTCGCCAATTATTCGTGAAGTATATATTGGTTCAGTTGATATCCGCGAAGTGTTTAACGTATCGAAAGTAGGTAAGATTGCTGGTAGTTACGTAACAAAAGGAACAATTAAGCGTGGTGCAGGAGTCCGGTTGCTACGTGAGGATATCGTTATTCATGAAGGAAAGCTCAAGACTTTGAAACGTTTTAAAGAAGACGTGAAAGAGGTCAGAGAGGGTTATGAGTGCGGTATTGCTTTTGAAAATTATGAAGATATTAAAGTTGGTGATTCAGTAGAGGTATTTGAGCTTGTCGAAGAACAACAAAAGCTTTAATTTAAAAACGCGTGAAAAGGATCAGTCACAGAGGCAGCTCAAGGTGTCTCATGCTGTCCATTCCAGTCTGATTGACTGTTTCAGGAAAGGTGGTAAGCTAGATCATCGCCTTGCTGGTTGTCCTTTGAGTGTGACCAAAGTTAATATAAGCAGCGATCTTAGTGTTGCTAATTGTTTTTTTGTACCATTTAATACGAAATTGACCGTTGATGACATACTATCAGCGCTAGAGCTGTCGCGTTTTGCCATTCGTGATTATGTTACCCGTCAGGTAAATTTAAAATATTCGCCCGAGATCAGATTTTATTACGATCCCACCTTTGAAAACTTTGAAACTATAGAAAAATTGCTTAAGAAATAAGAGCATTATGCTAGAATTTTATAAGGAAAAATATGATTTTGAGAAGATATGCAATATTAAGAAAGCCAATTTCTAGAAAAAATAAGTAATAAAACAAAAGATTTTCAAAAATAATGTCAAAAAAAGCTCTAGATATTGGAATAATATTAATTTTGGGGGCAATATTTTTTCATCTATTGTTTCAAAATCTCTTATTTACCAGCAGTTTTGAACTATACAACATCAGATCAATAGATGGGGCATCATTTCATGTGCCGTTACGAAAAGTGCATGAATATTTTGTTAACTTTAAATTGGACTCTTTATTTAAAGATTTATATTATTTTGGTTATAATTGGCTTTTTTGGTTCTCACTAGGATTAGTTACTCTACCTCTTTATTTGATTGGTAATGAGCAACTGCTTATAATAGCTCCATGTATTATAATGCAACTATACATGATGGGGAGTTTTTTAGTTTTGTATAAAATGATATGTCTATTTTCTAAAGATAGATTATTAACTTATCTTATCCTTTTGATTGCTCTTTCGTTTCCTTCCTCTGGATTCTTTTCGTTATATTTTTATTGTATAGCGGCGCCCGCATTTTTTATGCTATTATCTATTTACTTTATGATAAAATCAGCTGCCAGCAATGAGAGAAAGAACCTTTTTTTAGCAGCTCTTTTTGCATCAATGGCAATTGGTCACAAAATTACCGCAATTCTTATAATTCCTCTATTATTTTTAATGGTATTACAAAATAATAAATGGAAAATAAATAAGGATTTTATCCTAGAAAGGGCCAAGAATTTTTTCTTACCGCTTGTTCTATTTAGTTTGTTTTTTGCTAATCCAAGCCTTTTACTCTCTCCCTTTAAGCCAAGATATTTTATTCAATATTATAATACTATTCGGTGGTATTCTAGTTATACCAGCCACAGTCCTGACTTAATAAATCACGATTTGGTTTATATGTTTATAAACGGCATTTCAAATAAATTTATTCATATATATGGGATATGGGCAATAATTGCGATATCGTTATTCTTATTATGCAAAAAATATAAAAATAATCCCGGAAGCATTGTCCAAGATCAGCCTCTCTTAATCTCAGTATATTCTATTATAATGGCCTTTATAGTGCTTTTAATGGTAAAGAGAGACCCTTTAATAATATCTAACTACTATTTGGCCTTTGGGTTTTTATTTTTATTAATATTTTGCTCAATCTTTTCTAAAGTAAAAAAACTTAA
>JANNVO010000068.1:0-1691 GCA_031414475.1 Rickettsiales bacterium | reverse complement strand
ATCGAGGTCCACCGGTTGGGCTTCAAGCGAGACGACCGTGTCCGGCAGCTCCTTCTTGCGCGAGCCGGCCAACGGGGTCATGCCGATGGCGGCCTTGAAGTACAGGCCGCCTGCGCCGGGAGCGCTCTTAAGTTCAACGTTGCTCATCGTGATACCTCCTATGCGCCGATCAGCATCTGTCCGCAGACGCGGACGACGTTGCCGGTCAGGCCGGTTGATGCGGGGCTTGCGTACCAGGCGATTCCCTCGGCCACGTCGATCGGAAGACCACCCTGCTGCATCGAGTTCATACGGCGACCGACTTCGCGCGGTCCGAGCGGCATCGCTGCAGTCATCTGCGTTTCGATGAAGCCCGGCGCGACGGCGTTGATCGTCACGCTTTGCTTGGCGAACTCCGGTGCCATCGACTGAACCATGCCGATCACTCCGGCCTTCGAAGTGGAGTAGTTGGTCTGGCCTGCGCCACCGGCGATACCGCTCATCGACGACACGCAGATCACTCGACCGTTGGCCTTGACCAGCTGGCGGGCGAGCAGTTCATCGTTGATGCGCTCTTCGGAAGACAGGTTGATGTCGATCAGGACAGACCACTTGTCTTCGTCCATGCGACCGAGCGTCTTGTCCTTCGTGACGCCGGCGTTGTGGACAACGATGTCGACGCCGTTGTGGTTTGTGTCGAGGAAGTCGGCGATTACCTTCGGGGCCGCTTCGTCGGTGATGTCTTCGACGATCGAAGAGCCGCCAAGCTCAGCCATCAGCTTCTCGAGATCGTCCTTCAGCGGCGGGATGTCGAGGCCAATCACGTGCGCGCCATCGCGTGCGAGCGTGCGCGAGATTGCTTCGCCGATTCCTCGCGAAGCACCGGTGACGAGCGCAGTCTTGCCGGCGAGCGGCATGTTCCAGTCGACCTCGCCGGCGTCTCCACCGATCGAGGCGACGACGCGGGCAACCTGGCCAGAAATGTAAGCGCTGCGCGGCGAAATGAAGAAGCGCAGCGTGCTGTCGATCTGGTCTTCGGCACCGGGGGCGACGTAAACGAGGTTGACGGCTGAACCCTTGCGGATCTCCTTGCCGACGGCGCGGGTGAAGCCTTCAAGCGCGCGCTGGGCAGTTGCCTCGCGCGGGCTGCTGGTCAGCTCCGGCTGCGTGCCGAGCACGACGACGCGGCCGCAGCTCTTGACGCGGCGGATCGTCGCGTGGAAGAAACGCCAGAGCTCTTCAAGCTCCGTCGAGTCCTTGATACCGGTCGCATCGAAGACGAGCGCCTTGTATCGATCATCGCCCTCGGGGGCAACGCCGGGCTCTGTGATGTCGAACTCGACGTTCGCGCTCTTCAACGCGGCAACGAGTGACTCACCCAGGCGACCGCCGGGAGCGGCGCCGATGAAGGCCTTGCCGTCGACGGTCGGCTTGCCCTTCTTGTAGCGCTCGAGCTTGGTGGGCTGGGGCAGGCCGACCTTCGGGGCGATGAAACCGCCGACGGGGCCGCGGACGAACTCTGCGTACTTGTCAGTTGGCATTTGTGACTCCTACCGCTCGAGGATTGCGACGATGCCCTGGCCACCAGCTGCGCAGATTGAAATCAATCCGCGGCCGGAGCCCTTCTCTTCGAGCAGCTTGGCGAGGTTGGCGACGATGCGTCCACCGGTTGCGGCGAACGGGTGAGCTGCTGCGAGCGAGCCACCCTTGAC
>JANNVO010000067.1:0-3678 GCA_031414475.1 Rickettsiales bacterium | reverse complement strand
GCACCGCTATTGGTGCTTTTGCATTGGAATTCAGCACCGGCGGTGGTAACACGGCAACAGGGTACGCGGCGTTGGGCAATAACCTCAGCGCTAGCAGCAATACGGCATATGGGCGCAGTTCACTTTATGCGACAACCACCGGCAGCTTCAATACATCGGTTGGTTGGAACGCATCAAAGTTCAATGTCACGGGCAGCAACAACAGTTCGCTTGGTGCCAACAGCGGTCCCCAATCCGGGTTCGACAACGTGAGCAACGCCACCTCATTAGGCTACGGTACCATCACCGACTTCAGCAACCAAGTGCATTTGGGCAACAGCCTCATCACCCAGATCGGTGGCATTGTCGCATGGACCAACTTGAGCGACGTGCGATTCAAGACGAACATCGCACCCGAAACGCACGGCCTTGATTTCATCCTGAAGTTGGAGCCGATCACCTACCACATGGACGTGCGCAAATTGAACGGTTTCCTCTACGGCGAAGGCGATACGCTCTTCGCCAGCGAAGTATCGCAACAGGCGATCCGCGATAAGGAGGCGATCCAGTACAGCGGCTTCAGTGCGCAGCAAGTGGAAGTGGCCGCTGCGGAAGTGGGCTACGATTTCAGTGGTGTATACAAGCCGCAGAGCGAGCGGGATCACTATGCACTGGCCTATGCCGAGTTCGTGGTGCCGTTGGTGAAGGCGGTGCAGGAACAGCAGGCGATGATCGAGGAACTGCGTGCGCATGATGCTGAACAACGGGCACTGATCTCCGCACAACAAGCGCTGCTCGATCGATTGAACGCACAGTTGGTGCAGGCAAAACAATGACCCCATGAAGAAGCTGATCCTTGCACTTGCATTGGCGATCATCGCCGTGCACACGGCGGCCCAAGCACCTCAACGCTTCAGCTATCAGGCCATCCTTCGTGACGGGCTGGGCATTGTTCAGGCGAACACCAGTTCCACTTTGGGATTGGAACTGCACCAGAACACCGCTACCGGTCCCACGGTGTATGATGAGAGCCACGCTGTAACGACCAATGGGTTTGGGTTGGCGAACGTGAGCGTTGGCGGTGGCGCGGTGATCAGTGGCACATTCTCCGCGATCGACTGGAGCGATGGTCCGTACTTCATGGAAGTGAAGGTGAACGGAACGAGCATGGGCACCACACAATTGCAAAGCGTGCCGTATGCGCTCTACGCCGAAGAGAGCGGAACACCGGGGCCGCAAGGACCTGCCGGTGCGACGGGTCCTGCAGGACCACAAGGAACCACAGGTGCCGCAGGGGCAACTGGATCCACTGGCCCGCAAGGACCTATTGGCAACACAGGCGCAGCAGGCGCGACCGGGCCGGCGGGTGCAACGGGCGCTGCTGGCCCACAAGGACCGATCGGCAATAACGGTGCAACCGGTCTCACTGGCCCACAAGGTCCAATTGGCAATACGGGTGCGACAGGCACAGCCGGGCCGCCGGGGGCTGATGGTGCAGCGAACGCATGGGGGTTGAACGGGACGGCGGCAAGCGCAACGGATTTCCTGGGTACGACAAATGCTCAACCACTTCGGATCAAGGTGGGTGGTATCGGATGCGGGCGTATCGATAACTACATCTCCGGTAATACTTCGTGGGGTTTCAACACGATGAACTCGAACACTGGAACTGACAATACAGCGCTAGGCCAGACCGCGTTGGCCAGCAACACCACTGGGATCCGGAACACGGCGCTCGGATCCGGCGCACTCACTTCCAACGTGACGGGGGGAGCTAACACGGCCATTGGCCGACTCGCTTTGTTCCAGAGCACAAGTTCTTTCAACACGGCTGTGGGCACAGAGTGCCTTTTCAACACTACTATGGGTAGCGCGAATACTGCGGTCGGCATGCAGGCCCTGCAGGCAAACACCCAGGGTCAGTACAACACGGCTATTGGCTATCTCGCCCTCCAGTCAAGTTCAACCGCGAACGACGCAACCGCCGTTGGCACGAACGCCTTGCGTAACAATACGACGAGCAACAACACGGCAGTCGGTTCCGGTGCGCTTGAGGCGAACACCACAGGAGCCCAGAACACCGCTGTCGGTTATCATGCACTCACCACGAACACTGGATCCTTCAACTCGGCCATGGGCTATCAGGCTCTGAGTGCCAACACCACAGCGGGGAACAACACAGCCGTAGGTGCTCGCTCGTTGTACTTCACCACATTCGGCGCAAGCAATACTTCGGTTGGCTCAAACGCGCTTTTCACAAACGTGACCGGGAGCAACAACACGGCTCTCGGGTACTTGGCCCTCACCGCAAGCACAGGCAGCAACAACACTGCTGTAGGCCGCAGCGCCCTCGCTGCCAACACAGGTTTCTATAACACGGCAATTGGCACCAACGCGCTCTCAACGAACGCAGGTGCAGGAAACAACACGGCGGTTGGACACAACGCCATGATCAACAATGTGGCAGGAGAGGCCAACACTGGATTAGGAGCCAACGCCGGGCCCCAAGTCGGCACGTATACGAATTGCACCGCACTTGGTAACGGAACCGTATCGTATTTGAACAACCAAGTGATCCTCGGAAATTCATCGGTGACCTGGATCGGTGGCTACGCCGCTTGGCAGAACATCAGTGATGAGCGATTCAAACGTGACATTGTTCCGCAAGCTCATGGCCTCGAATTCATCCTGAAGTTGAAGCCGATCGTTTACCACATGGATGTGCGCAAACTGAACACGTTCCGCTATGGTGCAGGCGACACGTTGAACACGAGCGCAGCAGCGCAGCAAGCCATAGCCGACAAAGAGTCTATCCTATACAGCGGCTTCAGCGCACAGCAAGTGGAACAGGCTGCTGCGGAAGTGGGCTATGATTTCAGCGGCCTCCATGCCCCCAAGAACGATCGCGACAACTACTCATTGGCCTACGCCGAGTTCGTGGTTCCGTTAGTGAAGGCGGTGCAGGAATTGCACGCGCGCAACGAAGCGTTCGAGGTAGCGAACACGGAGTTGCACCATCGCCTCTTGGGGCAGGAGGCAGTGCTCGCGGAACTCAAAGCCGAACTCGCAAGGCTGAGCGCAGCGCCGAACGCCAACGCGGAATGAAAAGAGTATTTCGGCACACCGACGCCGAACTGGTTCTTGTGTGCATCGCGTTGGCGTCCATGATCCTGCTGGTACTCTTATGAGCAGCAGTGCATGTGGCGTCTACGGCCGGTGAATTCCACTCGCCATAAACCCCAAGACACCGCGACTTCCCAACAACCGGCACGCCCCGACCGGTCAATGGTGGCGGGCTAACTTCCGCCCATGGTGAGCGTTGTGGAAGCCGTTACTGCCGAAGACATGCAGCGCGTCTCCGCTTTGCTGCGTGGCTTCCCGCAGCACCAGCGAGAGCAGTACACCGCGCACCTGGCCACGGTGGAACGCTACTTCGATCCCATTGCCTACGAACACGAGGTGCAGGACCTGCCAGCCAAGTACGGCGCGCCGGATGGTTGCGTGTTGCTGGGGCTGGATGACGGCGTGGCGGCAGGCGCTGTCTGCCTTCGCCGCTTCGATGCGGACACGTGCGAGATGAAACGGCTCTTCGTGCCAGCGGCACACCGCAGGAAAGGGATCGCCCAAGCGCTAACGCTAGCGTTGCTGAACCATGCACGCAGCAAAGGCTACACACGCATGCGCCTCGATACCGGCACC
>JANNVO010000066.1:0-7040 GCA_031414475.1 Rickettsiales bacterium | reverse complement strand
CATTTTGTTGAGGGTGATGAAATTTTACAAATAGATTCTACTGCTGCTCTTATGGACTCGTGTTTAAAACTAGGAACAGAGGTTGCAATTGGACATGTGGCAAAGAGTGTAGCAACTATTGCTAAATTAGTTGGTGTATGCAGAATAGTTCAAAATCCAATAAACGAAATACTATTAGACAAGATCCCTGTGATACGTAATGTTGGAAGATCTGGAAGTGTAGTACATAGCAAACTACTAGATAAAATTGGAAAAGCTGATAGTAGTATCTATACACAAAATATGTCGCTTTCGCTTAGATGCGCCAAATATAGTAAATTTGCATTATTAGAAGAAAATGTTACGACTATTGTTGATCGTCAAGATAACCCTGACAACAAGTTTAGTTCTTATAATAATTTGAAATCTATATATAATTTCTCAAAAGAAAACCCTGAAATATTTTCGAATCTTACGTCTGAATTATTGATGGCTCTTAGCAGAGAATCCTTAGGAAGATCCGATAAAATAAATTATGCAATCAAGTCCTTGGCAAGAAAATACATTAAATCTACATCTCTAGAGAATGTACTTACATTGTATAAACTTGAGCTTGAGAAATTGTTTTATTAAAGATGTATGGCTTACTACGTGTACACAAAAAAATCATTTGAGTACTAGCTTAAAAAGCATTTTTAGTTATAAGGTTAACTCTAGAATAACAAGCTAAATCTAAGTGAACCTTGATGGCTAGTGTATTTTCCTCTTAGATGAAGATTATAAGTAGCTAGAATCTCTGCAGCCTTATGCGCTCCCAATAAACTAGCTCCTACATTATAACCTGTTTTATCAGTCTTTATTGCTATAGTAGTTCCGTCGATAAATGTATCAGACCACTGCATTTTAGTTTTTGCTTGCTTAGTTTTATTATGAACATAATGGTCAATTTCGGCATGTATTCCTGTGGTTATAGTTAGTGAGTCGGAAATTCGATGTGCTTTTCCCATTTTTATACCTGTTATAATTGCCCAACTGCTATGCTCTTTGGATGATACGGTTAAGTTATATATTCCTGCGCCATGTTCACTGTAACCACCATCATAGTTTTTGTTGAACCTAAAACCAACGTTGGGCATAATATAAAAACCAGAATTACTTACAGGTATTTTATAATTCAAAATACTTTCTACACTGTAAGTAGTAACATTAGATTTTCCCGTTGCTGCTTTAAACGTATTTATACCAACTAAATGTTGCGTTTTTTGCTTTGCACTTGTCTTGCCCGCTGAAAATAATCCCTGCAGTATAAAACTATTGTTAATTTTATTTACTCCATATAAAGAAATAAAATCACTCAGGGTGTCAACTTTATTCCCCTGGCCCTTTTTGTATTTAAAATTAGCCAGCATACGAGTATAAGATAAGCCTACTATAGTATTATCATTAAGGTTGCCATCAATACCTATAGTTCCACCTTTTGTTTGTCCATGAAAGCCTACTTGCCCAGACTTCTGTCCTTGGTTTATATCGCCATATAATCCTCTGATCCATACACCCTTAAACCATCCTAAAGGGTTTTCTTCACCAGCTGCAACACCAGATTCAGTATCCTGAATATTACCACCACCTTCTGTAGTTGTTAATGTATTATCATCGATAGTAGTGGCCATAGTTACTACGTGTCCTTGAGATCTATGGTTGGTAACGGCGCCTATTATATCTGGTATTTCGTCGTATAAATCTAATGTTTTATGTTCTGTATGACGGTCATTAACTAATCGTACTGCGGCATCTTTGTCTTCTTCGTAAATGTCGTGTAGTGTCGCTATAAACAAATGTTTCTGTTCGGCCTTAGACATTCCTGCTATCAGGTTATCGTCGTGTGGAGGACTGCCGTCACCACCACCACCACAATAAATACCGTGCTCGATACAGTATTGTACTGCTGCTAAGCCGCTCCTTTTACCTGTTACGTTATTAAGTTTATGTAGAGCATCGGTATTCATAGTTACGTCAATACTACCGATATCATAATGAGAATCTATGTTATCAAGTGCTCTTAAAAAAGATGAGTCAGATGAATAAGCTTTCTCACGCTCCATTGCTTTAATTATCTTACTATCACTTATATTTCCTTGAACCCACTGATCTATACGGTAAGCAAGTTGTGGTGATACGGTGCTTTCTAGTTTTCCTGTGGACGAAGCCGCATTAGTTCTTTCTGCCGTAGAAATACTATTTTCTGTAGTAGCTCCTTCGGTATTATTTGTATTTACTGACGAGGCAATCCTTTCGAATTCACCCCTTTTTAAAGTGGCAAGTTTTTCGAATTCTCCTCTTTTTAAAGTTCGGTTTTTTTGTACCCGAACTGTTTTACTTTTTTCAGGTTTTTTTGTATTTAGAATTGCAAATGTTTCTACTGAGCTTTGTTGTGCTAAGTCTTGAGAGGATACAACCATCCTGCTGTTATCGGCTTGAGGTCCTACCGTAACTATCACTGATCCATCGGTTGAAGGAGTAACTGGTAAACGACGTGACCCATTCAAAAGTGCTATACGCTGACTTGCTGTTAGCGCGCTGCTTCTATCGACCTCTGATACCAGTGCTCCTGAGGCAGATATCATCGTCTCGTTCGATTGCCATCCAGCTCCAAGACGAGCACTGCGACTAGCATCTACTGGAGTCCATACCTTTGTGCTTTTTTTTATACTTGCTTGTATTATATTTATATTAAATAAATTTATAATAATACATAATAATAACGGTTTACTGTATTTAAACATGACTAATTATCTTAATTATTGTGTACTAAAAATTTATATTTTAACTACATACATAGATGTATAACTTAAATATATCCAAACTTTTAAAATCTTCAATAACTTTATTAATAAACAAATAATTAGATAATTAATCTATATTTACTTTTATGGGCTGTTTTACGATATTAGACCTTGTGCACTCTATGGAAAGTAGTTATAAAATTAACTAAAAATCGAAATAATAAATAATATTTTTAATCTTTAGTTGTTTATATGTTTTGTTGTCATAGGGCTATATTTTCGTAGAGAAGGTTAATATCTAATAATCACATATGGTAAAAACTATAGAGTGTATAGTTAAGAAAGGCCTAGTTTTGTACCTTAATAAGTATATGTGATAAGTATGCTACATATTTATTAAAAAATAAAGATTCAAAAAAGCAAAATTGCTAATGAATTGAGAGCAAAAACATAAAATATCAACAATACTATTCTGCTCTATTAATAGTTTGTTTGTTTAATTAAATGAAAATTAGTAATACAGAAATATTATTAGTATAATTGAATAATATTTAATATATATAAAATTTGCTTGAATTTACATGGTTTATATAATTGTAAATTACAATTGTGCATATGAATACTAAACATATTTATTCTTTATTATAAAGCTTTATAAAACATTCTGAAGTGTATATATCCAACCTGAATATCAACCATACCAAACTTTTCTAAATAAAAATTGTTATTTGCCCTTGAAGTAATTTTCAAGTGATCATATATAACAACTGCAAGCGCAATTTAACTAATATTTATGAGGTTCAAGATGAATTTTAAGCCACTACATGATCGAATCGCCGTTTCTCCATTACCAAGTGAAGAAAAAACCACGGGAGGTATTATTATTCCTGATACTGCAAAGGAAAAGCCTATGCAAGGTAAAGTCGTTGCTATAGGAAGCGGTCTGAGAGATAAAGATGGAAAACTTGTGCCATTAGAAGTGAAAGTTGGTGATATAGTAATGTATGGTAAATGGGGCGGTACAGAGGTGAAAATAGATGGTAAGGACCTTGTCATTATGAAGGAAAGTGACGTTATGGGAATTATTGTAAAATAATACTAAAGTTTAAGATTAAAAGTACAATTGTGAGGGTTACTCGGAGCTTACGTCTTTATCTTTAATAGATTAGGCTCTGGGATTATTCTCCGGCTTGAGGTCGCACGGTATAATAACTAATATTTATATTTTTAGGAGAAGAAAATTTATGGCTAAACAAATTAAATACGGCACAAAAGCACGTGAAGAAATGATCAAGGGTGTTAATATTTTAGCAGACACTGTAAAAATAACTCTCGGTCCAAAAGGGCGTAATGTCGCTATAGAGCAATCTTTTGGCGCTCCTAGGGTGACAAAAGATGGGGTAACTGTTGCAAAAGCAGTAGAACTAAAAGATGCAATGCAGAATCTTGGTGCTCAGTTGGTGAAGTCTGTTGCAAGCAAAACCGCTGATGTTGCAGGTGATGGTACTACAACGGCTACTATCCTTACTCAAGCAATTGTCCAAGGTGGTAACAAAGCTGTTGCTGCTGGCTTTAATCCTATGGATTTAAAAAGAGGTATTGATTTTGCAGTAACTTACCTACTTGAGGAAATAAAAAAAGCAAGCAAGCCTATTAGTTCTAAAGCAGAAATAGCACAAGTGGGTACAATATCTGCAAATGGCGATAAAGAAATTGGTGAGCAAATTGCTTTAGCGATGGAAAAAGTTGGTAAAGAAGGTGTGATCACAGTTGAGGAAGCTAAAAATTTTGGTTTTGAAGTTGAAGTAGTAGAAGGGATGATGTTCGATAGGGGGTATATTTCTCCATATTTTGTTACTAATTCTGAAAAAATGATAGCTGAGCTGGATAGTCCATATATTTTGATTTTCGAAAAAAAGCTTTCAAGCTTGCAACCACTGTTGCCAGTTCTTGAGGCAGTAGTTCAGTCGTCAAGACCACTTCTAATAATAGCTGAAGATGTAGAAGGAGAAGCTCTTGCAACTTTAGTTGTTAATAAATTAAGAGGCGGCTTGAAGGTCGCGGCAGTTAAAGCTCCAGGATTTGGTGATAGAAGAAAAGCTATGCTAGAGGATTTAGCTATACTGACTGGTAGTCAGCTAATTAGTGAAGACTTAGGCATGAAACTTGATAACGTAAGTCTTTCAATGCTAGGCAGTGCTAAAAAAATTAAGATCTCAAAAGAAGATACTGTAATTGTTGATGGTGCTGGTGCGAAAGTTGATATAGAAGCAAGATGCTCACAAATTCGTCAACAAGTTAGTGAGACAACTTCTGATTATGATAAAGAAAAGCTACAAGAAAGACTGGCTAAACTAGTTGGTGGTGTTGCGGTTCTAAAAGTTGGTGGTGCAACAGAAGTCGAAGTGAAAGAAAGAAAAGATCGTGTAGAAGACGCGCTTCATGCGACAAGAGCTGCTGTAGAAGAAGGAGTGGTTGCTGGCGGCGGTGCAACTCTGTTCTACGCAGCTAGAGTGTTAGAAAATCTAAAAGCTTCGAACGAAGATCAGCAAGCTGGAGTAAATATTGTTAAGAAAGCAATGCAATCACCTATCCGTCAGATAGCAGAAAATGCTGGAGTTGATGGAGCTATTGTGGTTGGTAAGCTTGAAGAGTCTAAGTCAAATACTATGGGCTTTGATGCTCAAAGTATGGAGTATGTAGACATGTTTAAAGCTGGAATTATTGATCCAACTAAAGTGGTGAGAACAGCTTTAATTGATGCTGCATCAGTTGCGTCATTGATTATTACGACAGAAGCAATAATTATTGCAGATCCAACTGTAAAAGAAGATTCGCATGCAGGTGGCGGTATGCCTGGTGGTATGGGAATGGGTGGCATGGGCGGTATGGGATTCTAAAAGTTAGCCTAATGGTCGATTTATGCGTTATTTTCGTCCTAGAATCCTCATGTATATAGAATACACTCCGGTTCTGCGGGCGAAAATGCCTATAAATCACCTCATTGGGCTAACTTTTTGTTAACAGTGCCATAGTAACGTCATTTTTGTTTCAAAACTTGAATGACGTTACTCTTTATTTTAAGAACCTATATTATGAAAATCCTAAAAAAAATTGTTCTGTCGATACTTGTAGCAAGTTCTATAATTCTTAACATGACGCCAGCTTTTGCTGCAAAGTCAAGAAAGAGCCCACTCCGAAGTTTTGGTGACTACATGCAAATAATAAACCCAGTTTTTGCAAGTGGTCTTGCTTCGCAAGAAAAAGGATTTGGCCACTTTGCTTTGATCTATGGTCAAACATGGGTAACTATGCATAGTGTCAAACTAATAGCCAATAATGGTAAGTGGCGACCAAGCAAGAGGCCTAGTATTGAAGCTAAAAAAGATCGCTTTGATGGTATGCCATCTGGCCACACTGCTTCGGCCTGGGCTGCTGCTGCTTATGTCAGAACCTTTTCTGAGGACTATAAATATATATCCATTCCTTTATATCTAACAGCTGCGGTTACTGGGTATAGCAGGGTAAAAGCAAAAGAACACACAACTGCTCAAGTTGTAGCAGGAGCTGCTCTTGCTGAGCTTGTGACATACATCAATAGCAAGCTTGATTGGAGCAACGAGTACCAATCTACCAATTTCTATTTTGGTGGTGATGAGTTAACCGCGAGCTTCCAGTTTAGGTTGTAATATATTCACTTATGATAAGGATGGTTGTCCAGAATAGTTTGGGCACGGTATATTTGTTCAAGTAGCATCACTTTAACAAGCTGGTGTGGGAAGGTCATTTCAGATAGACATAGTTTTATATGTGCTGTTTTAAGTATAATTTCATCAATGCCAAATGCCCCACCAATAATGAAATCTATTTGTTTACCAAGCATCATTTGTTTAGCAAAAAGAGTGCTGAACCCTTCGCTGCTGATTTGTTTACCAGCCAGATCAAGGACCACTACATATGATTCGTTGGTAATTTTAGCTCCAATCTGCCTAGCCTCATCTTCTTTTATTTCAGCAGGTGAGGATTTTTTTGAATGCTGGAGCTCAGTATTCTTGATCTGCCAGCTGATCATTTTTTTATATTTATCAGCTATGAAAGCAAGCTCACCAGATAGTTTGCCAACTGAGATAATTTGGATTTTCATTTGGACACCGTAGTAAATTAGGTAAATAAAAAACTTATGACACCGTAATGACGAGGAGACTGAAAAGGAGACGTGGAGTCACTCAACGTAGCGAAAGAAGAGATGCTAGGCCAAGAGGCAGGGCTTCGCCAAAT
>JANNVO010000065.1:0-2109 GCA_031414475.1 Rickettsiales bacterium | reverse complement strand
CACAGGAACGAACCGCCCTTCTGCACCCGCTTCGGCACGTTGGGCTCGTCTGGATCGTGACTCGACGCCGGTCCGCGCGGGTCGCGCGCCACGCCGCCACCCGCGGTAAGTGTTCGGTAGTGGTCGGCGCGATACCAGTCGGCCACCCATTCCCACGCGTTGCCCGACAGACCGTAGAGGCCACGCACGTTCGGCGGAAACGCGGTGACCGGCGACGTGCCCGCGAAGCCATCCGCGGCCGTGTTGGCGTGTGGAAAGGGCCCCTGGAAGATGTTGGCCGTGTGCCCGGCATGCGTAGCTGCAGCGCCACCGCGTGCCTTCAGCGCCGCCGCGCCGCCGCCGCGCGCGGCGAACTCCCATTCCGCTTCGGTCGGCAGACGCTTACCGGCCCACGCGGCGTCGGGATACGCCCGGTCGTCGAGGCCCATCGAGAACTCGCCGCCGGACACGAAGACCATGCCCGACGTGGACGCAGGGAAGGCCGCGGCCTTCGCGCCTGGCCCGTTGACCGCGCCGCGTGCCGCGCCGAGCCCCGCGCCGAGGGCCGCAAGGAGGCCCGCGACGAGCAGGCGGCGGCGGTCTGGCCAGCGGGCGCGATGTCCCAACACGCGCGGCAGTATCGCACGCCGCGCGTCGGTTGCCGCGGCCCGCGCCAGGTGCCCGCAATAGCGCGATGGCCGCCCGCCAGATTGTGTAGACTCGTCGCCGATGTCGAAGCGCGTCCTCCTGCTGCTGGTCCTGTTCGCGACGCGGTCCGCGCAGGCGGAACAACTGCCTACCGCCGCGCCGGAGAGCGTCGGGTTGTCGAGCCCGCGTCTCGCGCGGCTGGCGACGGCGATCACGCGCGATGTGGATCGAGGGCGCCTGCCCGGCGCCGTCGTGGCCATCGCCCGTCGTGGCAAGCTGGTGTTTCACGAGGCCTTTGGTTACCTCGATCCGGGCAAGAAGACCCCGATGCCGAAGGACGCGATCTTCGGGTTGGCCTCGATGACCAAGCCGATGGCGGCCGTGGCCACGCTGATGCTGGTCGAGCAGGGGGATCTGCTGCTGAACGACCCGATCGGCAACTATCTGCCCGCACTGAGCCACATGAAGGTGGCGACCGCCAACGGGATGGAGCCGGCGCGCCGGCAGCCCACGCTGCAAGACATGCTGCGCCACACGGCCGGCATCAGCTACGGCAATCGCGGCGATTCGCCGCTGCATCAACTCTACGGGCAGAGGATCAAGAGCGCCGCCACGCAGACGAGCGAGGAGTTCCTCGAGGAGCTGAGCGGCCTGCCGCTCTTCTATCAGCCGGGCACGGCGTGGGAATACAGCTATGGGCTCGACGTGGCGGGCCTGGCCGTGGAAGCCGTGACGAAGCAGACGCTCGGCACGTTTCTCCAGGAACGGTTGTTTCGTCCGCTCGGCATGGTTGACACCGCGTTCCAGCAGCCCGAGAGCAAGGCCGCACGCCTCGCCCACCCGCTGGCCAACGACCCCGACACCGGCCGGGCGATTCCGTTCCGGCCGGCCACGCAGGCGTCGAAGTACGAGTGCGGCGGCGGGTGCGCGTCGGGCACGGCCACCGACTACGTGCGTTTTGGGCAGATGCTGCTCAACCGGGGCACGTGGGAGGGCACGCGGGTGCTCAGCCGAAAGCTGGTCGAGTACATGACCGCAAATCAGCTCGGCCCCAACGTTGACGTGTCGCGCCTGCACGAGTTCGCCGTGGAGCACATGGACGGCTTCGGCTTTGGCCTGGGCGTGGCCGTGCGCGTGCAGCCCGGCATTGCGGGTGTGCCGGGCACGCCGGGCGAGTTCCTGTGGAGTGGCGCGCAGGGCACGATGTTCTGGGTGGACCCGAAAGAAGAGATGGTCGTCGTGTTCATGGCGAGCACGCCCGGCCCCGTGCGCCGGCACTACCGGCAGCTCGTGAAGAATCTCGTCGTGCAGGCGATCAACGACTGAGGCGCCACGGCGCGTGCATGTCGGTCGTGACTGCGTCCTCGTCGCCTTCGCTCAAGCGCGCGCTCGGGTTGCCGTCGCTGGTCGTGTTCGGCCTGGCCTACGTGGCGCCGATCAGCGTGTTCACCACCTACGGCGTGGCGTCGAACCTCTCGAACG